>JANXOP010000215.1 GCA_025357755.1 Kofleriaceae bacterium
CTGAACCCGATCTACGAACCGCATCTCTCGCACAAGGCGAGTCACTCCAAGGTTCAGCAACTTTGGATCGATGCGATGCACTGGTTCGACGACACGGCGATGTTTCATGTAGCGCTGTACTTCGTCCTGGCGCTCGCACTGCTCGGTATCGGCTGGCGCGACCGCACGAGCTCGGTCGTGCTCCTCAGCGGCCTCGCGTACGAGGCTGGGCTGTTTCTCGTGGCACCGGCGGTCGACTATCGGTACTCGCAGTGGATGATCGCCTGCACTCTACTGGGCGGCATCCTGGTGCTCGCGCAGCGCCTGCGGATGCGTGGCACGCGCCACGGGTCGCGCCTCGAGTGATGCGCACTCGGCTCGGGGTTCTCGCGATCCTCGCGGCCGGGTGGCTGGGGTTCCTGCTCTACGCATATCCAGGCTATCTGAGCTTCGATTCGGTGGTGCAGCTGCGAGAGGCACGCAGCGGCGTCTTCACCGACTGGCATCCGCCCGCGATGGCGTTCTTGTGGCGCCTCGTCGAGCACGTGATCCGTGGCCCGTTCGGGATGTTGGTCCTCCAGAGCACGACGTTTCTCGTGGGTGCCTATCTGCTGCTCGCGCGGTATTTCAAGCCGCTGGTCGCCGCGATCTTCGCGGTGATCCTGTTCTGGCTGCCCCCGGTCTCGTCGACAATGGCGGTGATCTGGAAGGACTCGCAGATGACCGGGTACCTCATCCTCGGGCTGGCGCTCCTACTGTCCGAGCGCGCGCGTACGCGGTACGTCGGCCTCGCGCTCATGCTCGTCGCTTCGACGATGCGGCACAACGGCTTCACGTTCACGCTTCCGATGATCGTGATCCTCTGGCAGTGGCCGTGGCAAGGCGCGAAGCGCTATGCGGCATCGCTAGGGCTGTGGCTGCTGATCACGCTCGTCGCGTTCGCGATCAACGGGTCGTTGACCGAGGTCAAGATGCATCCGTGGCATGGCTCGGTCGCACTCCATGACATCGCCGGAACGTTGCGCTACGCGAATGCCAACGATGACGAAATCCGCGCGGATTTAGTAGGGGTGCAGCTGACCGCGACCGATCACCTCTACGATCGTTTGCGCGCTGCGTACGTCCCTGCGGCCGGCGTGTTTCCGCTCGTCGCGTTCATTTCGCAACCCGTCGACGATACCCAACGAGCAGCCGTCCAAGCGGCCTGGAAACGCGTCGTCTTGGCGCATCCAGGTTCGTATCTCAAGCACCGCTACAAGGTGTTCAAGCACGTGCTCGGTGTCACGAATCCGCATGGCCCGATCTGGGTCGGCATCGACGTCGTCGGTGCGGATCTCTACGAGGATCGGCCGAGCGAGCTCCAGGCATCCATGCGTGACTGGATGCTTCACGTCGTCGCAAACAGCTGGTCGGTACGACCGTTCCTGTACCTGATCGTGATCATCGCGCTTCTCCACAATGTGGTGAGGTCGCGCGATCGACTTCTGATCGCGCTGGCGTCGAGCGCGATCATCTCGGAAGCTGTGCTCTTCCTCGTCAGCCCAACTCCCGATTTTCGCTATTCGCTGTGGCTCGTCCCGACCGCGTTCATCCTCGTCCTCGCCCTGTTCGTGACCCGTGTCCAATCGCTTCGCAAAATTTGAGCCCATCGCGATGCTGACCGCGGGCTGGGGGCTGCTGCTCGCCTACGCGTACCCCGGCACGCTCACCTTCGATTCGATCGATGAATTGATCCAGGCACGCGCGGGGATCTATCGCGACGATCATCCGCCGGTGGTGGCTGCACTCTGGCGACTCGTGGAACATGTCGTTGCCGGTCCCTTCGGCATGCTCGCGTTGCAGAGCCTCGCGTTTGTCGTCGGTCTGTATCTGATCTTTCGTCGCACCTTCACGGCGCGTGGAGCCGCGGTGGCGGCGACGTTGTTGCTCCTGTTCCCTCCGGTCTTCGCACCGCTCACCGCGATCTGGAAGGACTCGCTGATGGCCGGGTTCCTGGTGCTAGGCATCGGCGCATTGCTCACCGAGTCGCGTCGCTGGAGCGTGCTCGGAGCGATCGCGCTCGCGCTCGCGACCGCGATGCGATTCAACGCGGCGGCGGCGACGCTCGCGCCGCTCGTGCTGCTGTTCGCTTGGGGGCTGGCTGGCTGGCGGCGGTACGCTCTTGCGACAGCCGTCTGGATCGGGACGGTCGTCGCCGCGTTCAGTGTGAATAGTGCCCTCGCGGACCGCCAGGCCTATGGTTGGCACACGACGCTCGCGATCTACGACATCGTGGGAACGCTCGCTCATGTCGATGAAGCCATCCCCGACACGAAGCTCGTCGAGCTGCTCGATGGCAGCAACTTGTTGGTGACTCGCGACGTCCAGGCGACCGCGCGGACGATCTACGACCCCCGCAACTACCTGACACCGGTCACGGATCCGCACCACGCGTTCTGGCACTTTTCCCTGCGCAACGACGTGCCAGTCCCGGAATCGTTTCGCACCGCTATGACCCGGACGTGGACGTACCTGGTCACCACGTATCCGCGGGCGTATCTCGCGCATCGCTTCACCACGATGGAGCAGGTCGTCGATAGCGATACCGGCATGCCTTGGCGAGGTGCCGCACAGCGCGAGCTTCGCGCGCAGATGGGACTCGCGAACGGCGCGAATGATGGCCAGATGGCGGTCTATCGCAAGCTCGTGAAGTTCGAGCGTTCGACGCACCTGTTTTCACCCTGGATCTATCTGCTCGTCGCGCTGATCTTGCTCGGCATCGCGTTCCAGCGTGACGTACTCGCGTTGCTCATGAGCGGTCTCATGTACGAAGGCACCCTGCTGGTGTTTGCGGCCAGTCGTGATTATCGCTACTCGCACTGGTTGGTCACGACGTGTTGCATCGCGATCGTGACGTTGACCGCGCGCCGAGCGCGGGTGAAGGTACGCGCGTGAACCCGCCTAAGATCCAATGGACCCGTGCCGTTGCAGGCACGCTTGCCGGGATCCTTTTTGTCGTGATCGCGTTCGCGATTCTGGGCTGGCACCGCCGGTGGATCGCCGACGACGGGTTGATCGTCATTCGCACGGTCCGGAACGTGCTCGCGGGTAATGGTCCTGTTTACAACGCCTTCGAACGTGCCGAGGCAAATACGAGCACGCTATGGACGTACCTGCTCGTCGGCATCGTTGGCGTCTTGCGTACGGAGCCGGTAATCACGGCAGTCGTCGTTGGCTGGCTCCTCTCGATCGCTGGCGTCGCTCTCGCTCTCGACGCCACGCGACGGATGCATCGCTCTCGCGGATCGACGGTCATGCTGGTCCCCGCAGGCGCGCTCGTGCTGATCGGCACGCAGCCATTCTGGGACTACGCGACGTCAGGCCTCGAGACGGGGCTCGCTACGTTCTGGCTTGCCGCCTGCTGGTGGCTGCTTGTCTCGTTGCGCGCCGACCGCACCTTCCGTTTCAAGCTCGGCACCGCGCTCGTCTTCGGCCTCGGCCCCCTCGTGCGCCCCGACTTCGCGGTGGTCTCCGTGGTGTTCTGCGTCGGCTTCTGGTTCCTCGTGCGCCCTACTCGCAAGATCTCGCTCGGTCTCATCAGCGCCGCGCTCGTGCTTCCAGTCGCGTACGAGATCTTTCGCGCCGGCTACTACGGCGTCCTGGTGCCACTGCCGGCGATCACGAAGAGCGCGGTCAACGCAGAGTGGGGACGCGGCGTCACGTACATGGTCGACTACATGCGGCCGTACTTCGTGTACGTGCCGCTGCTCGTCCTGTCAGGTGTCGCGGTTCTTTCTCTCAGGCGCAAGTGGATCGTCGATCGCACCCGAGTGCTCGTCTGTACGACGACGGTCGCCGCGCTCCTGATGACGGCCTTCGTCTTGCGCGTAGGTGGCGACTTCATGCACGGACGCATGCTGCTGCCGGCCACGTTCATGAT
>JANXOP010000226.1 GCA_025357755.1 Kofleriaceae bacterium
CACGTGCTCGCTACCGTGCCACGGCAGCGCGTCGTCGAGACCTGGCGGCGCGGCTTCGCGGCGCGCAACGAGGTGCTCGGTGATCCGTCGTACGTCAAGGACATGCCGGTGAAGAAGCTGATGTCGCAAGAGTATGCCGCTCAGCTCGCGGCCACGATCACCGAGACGGCGACGCCGTCGAAGAACATCGGGGGCATCATCGAAGGCACGCACACCACGAGCATCGCGACCGTCGACAAGACCGGCATGGCGGTCGCGATGACGACCACGCTTAACACGTCGTTCGGTAACGCCACGCAGGTCTCGGGCTTCTTGCTGAACAACGAGATGGACGACTTCTCCTCGAAACCTGGCTCGCCGAATGTCTACGGGCTCGTGCAGGGCACCGCGAACAAGATCGAGCCCGGCAAGCGCATGCTTTCGTCGATGTCGCCGACGATCCTCGAGGACGACAAGGGCGAGCTGTTCATGGTGGTCGGTGGCGAGGGTGGGCCGCGCATCATCACCGAGGTCTGGCAGACGATCTCGAACGTGGTCGATTTCGGCATGCCGATCGATGCCGCGGTCGCGGCCCCGCGCTTCCATCACCAGCACCTTCCGGACGACGTCGTGTTCGACGACGATTCGATCAGTCTAGCGACCGCGAAGCAACTCGAGGCCGCCGGGTACAAGCTGGTGTTCGGCAAGGTCGAGCGGATCTACGGCGCCGTCAACGCGATCGTGCGCACGAAAGAAGGCTGGGCCGGAGCCGCCGATCCACGTGGCGGTGGTGCGGCGATCGGTGATTGAGCGCGGTTCTTTGTTAAGCTGAGACGATGTCGCACGGTTCCGAAGACCCGAGCGGGATCTTGGTCTACCCGAAGATCGAGGTACCGAAGGGCCGGCAAAGCGAACCGCGCGTTGCCGGCTTGGGCACGCCGCGCAAGCGCGGTGGCAGGTCGACGTGGTTCGCGGCGATCGCGCTCGCCCTCGTCGGCGGCGCGATCCTCGGCTTCATGTTCGCACCGCCGTCGCACGAGGCCGAAGCAGCGCGTGCCCACACCGCGACGCTCGCGGCCGAGCGCGCGACCGGCGTCGAGAAGGATCGCGCCGACGGGCTTCAGAAGGCGCTCGATGCGAGCAAGAAAGAGAAAGCCAACGCCGATGCCAAGGTCGCCGCGCTCGCGTCCAAGGCCGTTGACGTCGACAAGAAGGTCGACGAGCTCGCCGCTGCCGAGAAGAAGCTGCAGGCGACGATCGACAAGACCCAGGGCTCGGTCGATACCGAGGGTGACGAGATTCATCTTCGGCTCGTCGACAAGGTGCTGTTCGCGACCGGCGACGATCAGCTCACCGAGAAGGGCAAGGCCATCCTCGACAAGGTCGCGGTCGCACTCGCGGATCTTCCCGACAAGCAGGTCTGGGTCCAGGGCCACACCGACGATCAACCGATCTTCGTGACGGCTCCGAAAAAAGATCCGAAAGAAGACCGACGAATCACCGGCCGGTCGAAGGCCAAGCCGAAGCCGCTGCCTGGCCCTCCGCCCGTTCGCTTCATCACGAACTGGGAGCTCTCGGCCGCGCGCGCTCTGCAGGTCGTGCACTACCTGCAAGATGTCTCGAAGATCGATCCCGCGCGGCTCGCGGCGCTCGCCTTCGGTCAGTACCGCCCGATCTCGCGCTCGAACAAGGCGGCGAATCGCCGGATCGAGATCGTGTTGTATCCGAAGCGCGCGGTACTCGATCCCGCGAAGAAATAGTCAGTGCTGTAGATCGACGAACTCGACGAGCTCGGCGTCGCTGACGGAGCTGACCACGTCGGGGCGGTTCGATGCGTGCTCGCGCGAGTACAACAAGACGCCGAGGATGCCGCTCATGTCGCGGAGCTCGAGCGCGACATCGAGCACGCCATCACTCGCGGACTCCAGCAGGATCGCGCGCGGCTTCAACGCGCGCGCGAGGCGGGCGAGCTGCCCCCCGCACCGGGTCATCGAGACGACCGTGTAACCGCGCTGGCTCAACAACACGTCGACGCGGTGGAGCCGGGCGCGATCGTGCTCGACGACGAGCACCACGCCGCGATCGACCTCGGGCGGATCGGGTTCCGGGGTCGGGATTGGAGTCGGTGGATCCGCACTGTCACGCGAGCGATAGACCGCGAGCGCGACCTTGTTCAGGAGGTCGTCGACATCGAACGGCTTCTCGACCACTTCACTCGCACCGATCGAGTTTAGGTTGATCTCGAGGCCGTGGACCGCGGTCATGATCAACACCGGCACCGAGCTGAACTGCGACTGGTCGCGCAAGGCCGATAGGAACTGGCGACCGTTCATGCCAGGCATCATCAGATCGAGCAGGATCACGTCGGGGCGGGCAGCGTGGAGGCGATCCAAGGCGTCCGCACCATCCGCGGCGACATCGACCACGTAGCCCTCATCGGCGAGCACCTGGCCGAGCGTGTCACGCACCATCGGCTCGTCATCCACGACGAGGATGCGGCCACCTTTCACGACAGAGCTAGCGACCGCCATTCGAGGCCCGGAGCGTACCACCCGTGTGGTTTCGCGGTGTATGTTCCTCGCGATGTCGACGGCGGCGCTCGCTCGGGCCTACGACGAGCTTCGTCCCATGGTGTTGCAGCGCTTGCTGGACATGCGCGCCACGCTCGATCCATCGCTCGGCCGGCTCGATGAAGCAACGGCGCGCGCGCAGATGAACGCGGTGCTGGAGCACCTGGGTAACTTCCTCGCGACCGGCGACCTCGGCTCGCACCGTGCGTTCTTGCAGACCTTCATCGCGATGCGCGCCGCCGAAGCGCAGGGCCCGGCCTCGGTGCTCGCGATGATGGTCGCGATCGGCGACACCGCAGCGCAGGTCGCCCAGGAGCAGCTTGCCGGCACGCCCGACGGTGCAGACCTGACCCTGATGCTGACCCGGGTGACGTCGTCGACGGCGCGCGCGGTCAACGACATCGTCGCCGAAGAGCTCGAGCGCCGGCTCGCCGAGTGGCACGTGATGGCCAAGGGTGCCTCGTGACCCAGACCACCTCGCAAGGCGGCATCCGGGTTGCTGGCGATACGAACGTCGGCAAGGTGCGGACGACGAACGAGGACTCGATGATCGTCGATCCGATCCGCGGCCTCTACGTCGTGCTCGACGGCATGGGCGGCGCGAACGCGGGCGATGTCGCATCGCAGACCGCGCGCGATGCGATCCGCGACTACGTGATCCATCACCGCGCCACGATGGAGCCCAAGGCGCTGCTCGAGGCCGCGTTCATGCATGGCTCGGCGACGGTGTTCGGCAAGGCCCAGGCCTCGCGCGAGCATCACGGCATGGGTACGACGGTCGTCGGTTGTCTCGTGCTCGATCCGACCCGCGCGGTCGTCGCGCACGTCGGCGATAGCCGGGCGTACTTGCTGCGCAACGGGCGTATCCAGATGCTCACGCGCGATCACACGATCGTCGAAGAGCTCGTCGATCGCGGCCTGCTCACGCCGGATGAGGCCGAGCGCCATCCGTACAAGAACGTGCTGTCGCGCAACCTCGGCGCGAAGCCCGATGCGAAGGTCGATGTCAGCGAGGTCGAGCTCAAGCCGGGTGATCGCTTGATGTTGTGCTCGGACGGGCTCTACGGCTACGCCTCGGTCGAGGCGATCCAATACTTGCTCGGCTCCGGCGATGCGCCCGAGCACGTCGCGCGCGACCTGATCGATCTCGCGCTGCGCGGTGGCGGTGGCGACAACGTCACCACGATCGTGATCGAAGCCCCGCAACCGCCGCAATCCTCGACCCAGGTCGTGCGGACGAGCGGCGCGATCGCGTGGTGGCAACGCCGCGACCGGTTCCTCGAGATCGCGAAGGATCGCGGGCTGCCGAAGAACCCGATCTGTCGCGGTCTCGCGCCCGACGAGGCCCTCGATTTGATCGCGACCTCGCTGTGCCAGGCGATCTTCCACGATCTCGAGAAATCGACGGGCGTCAACGTGTGGACGTTCGCGCAGAACATCGCGGGCGGTTGGTTCGAGCGCTCGGGCGAGTGGGCACCTCTGCGCGCGCTGATGGACATCCTCGCGACGGCAGCACGCGCCGTCGTCGACGACATCGGGGTCAAGGATGCGAACCTCGGCTTCTTGCTCTCGGTCGCGGTGTCGCGCGCACTCGTGGTCGCCGAGCTCGCGATCGGCGGGCTCCTCGCCGCGCGCCTCGATCGCGTCGATAGCGAGCTGATCCAGTTCCACGCGCAGCAACACGATCGGACGTACTCGCAACCGAAGCTCGAGCCGACCGGTGACACGGGTGATACCGGTGTCGAGAGCTCGGAGCTCGCCGAGTCGGGGGAGCGCTTTGTCGACAATCCGACCGTGCCGTTCCTGCGCGCCGATCGGCCGATCACGAGCCCGGGCGTCAACGTCGAGCTGATCACCGCGATCGAAAAGACCATCACGATCGCGCGCGCACGCACCTCGCACAAGGCCGAGCACGTCAAGCAGATCCTCGCCTCGCTCGAGCGCATCGCGATCGACGCGACCGGCAACTTCGCGAGCGCGGTCCTCGCGGCGCGCGAGATCTACGGCGTGCGCCCGGTCGACGATACCGGCGTGATGCCGCTCTTCGACGCGCTCGATCAAGCGCGGATCATCATCGCGGCGAGCGTGCATCAGATCAGTGCGCCGGACGCGATGCGCGCGAAGGTGCTGCGCGCGTTGAGTGGTGCCCACCAGCGCCTCGTCGGTGCGACGACGGGGCTCGTGCTCGAAGCGGTCGCCCCGTACTCCGAGCGGTTGCGCGAGGCGCAGGCAAAGACCTCGCAGATGCGCGATCTGGTCGCGAGCGCGGAGCGCAAGCGCGCCGACCACGAGCGCAAGTTCGCCTCGACCATCGACCAGAGCCAGCCGTGGGAGACCCGCGGCAACACGGAGTGGTGACATGAGCGATGTCGATCTCGTCGAAGCCGTGCGCGTCCTGCGCGACGAAGTCCTCGATACCGCCGAGCACGGCGATCGCGATCCACCGGGCGCCGAGGTATTCGACGCGATCGTCAACGCGCTCACGATCGGCGGCGAATCGATCCCCGGGCTCGATCTCGCGCTCCACGATTCGGTCGCGCGTCGGCTCGCGTGGGGCGATAGCGAAGAGGTCGTGCTGTCCGATGCCGAGGTCGTGTTCGATCGTCTGATGATCGCGGTCGAGCGTGCGCTCGGCGATCCTCCCGATCGCATGGTCATCATCGAGGCCGCGACCCAGATCGCGGTGACCGTCGCACGCGCGGTCTCGCTCGCCGCCGTCGCGCGCGCGGCCCGCGATCGTGCGGCGCGCTTGCGCGAAGAGATGGCGCAGAAGCAGCTCGAGGTCGTGCTCGAAAAGCAGCGCTCCAGCATCGTTCGCATGGAGCTCGAGCGCGAGCTGTAGCGGGCGCTCGAGATCTCAGAGCGCGGCGATGTCGTAGCCGACCGACGCCATGATGCCGTAGAGCGTCGTGCTCGACGAGCCGCTATCTTCCGAACCCGGCAAGAAGAAGCCCAATCGCGCCTTGATCTTGCCTGTCTGGTAGCCCGCACCGGCGCCGACGCTGAACTTTGTCTGCGAGTCGCTGCCCGAGGCTCCCATGACGTCCACCGACACCCGGATGTTCGTGAACCCGAGCTCGCCGAAGACGAACAGGCCGGGCGGACCGACCTTGTACGTCGCGCCCACGAGGACCGGAATGAACGCCAGACCAACTCCCGACGGCGTGCCGAGGTTGTAGATGTAGCCGGCGCGCGCGGTCACCGCGAGCACGTCCGAGACGCCGTATTCGAACCGCGCGAGCGCACCGAGGCCGAAGCTCGCCCCGTTGCTGTAGTCCCCCAGCGGCAAGATGCCGACGACGTCGACACCGATGATCTTGGAACCCTTCCCGCCGGCCATCATTTCGTTACCGGCGGGTGGCGGCGCGGCCGGATCATCGGCGAACGCGGAGCCAGCCATCAGGCCCAGGCCCAAAGTAACGAGGCACGTAAATCTAGAGACGCGGTGATTATCAAACATGAGCTCTCCGATGGTGAAACTACATCATCGAGCGCGAGCGACTGGGTCGCAAGTTTTCGCGCAGAGCCCAGGTGTTCAGACGCCGAGGTTCGCGGTGATCGCGTCGAGCAACGCCTCGAGCCCCGAGTCGCGATCGACATAGCGATGCACGAGGTCGCCGGCGCCGCGACCCGAACCGCGCACGATCCGGCGCGCCTCGGGCTGCGCCTTGCGCACGTCCGACATGATCGGTTCGATGCGCGGATCCGTGGCATCGAGCTCCGCGATCACGGCATCGAGCTTGATGTTCTCGAGTGCCTCGTGGACCGCGAAGTCATCGCTCGCGAACAAGATGTCCCAACCGCTCGAGACATAGAGCGCCATCGCACCGCGCTGGCGATGGTCGTCGCCGACCACGAGCACGCGCATGCGCCGGCTCGGGCGGATCTCGGCGCCGCCCGAGGTCCGCGCGGCTTGCGCGACGAGCACCTTCCACTCCGCAGGCGGCTCGACGAGCAGCACGCCGAGCGCTGGGTTCGAGCCGTTGACCTCGCGAACGACGTCGCCGATCACCTCCATCGCCGTGCCCGACTGTGGGTCGAGCAGGGTCAGCGAAACTCGGCTGCCGACCGGCAACCACTCGGCAGTGTCGAGGCAGATGCCGACCTCGCTGATATCGCGGGTGTGGCAGACCACGAGCTGGCCACCGAGGAGGGGTGACACGGTCACCTTGAGCTCGATACGGAAACGGGGCGCGCGCCGGGACACTGCTGGCCCAGCATAGCAGTCCCAGCACCGCGGTCAGCGTCACGGCTAGCGACTTCGAGTCGACACGGTGACAGTCCTGGTAGGGCAATCCAATTGACCCGATCCCGCTGCCGAGGGAACGTGAGGGTCATGCGACTCGCTTGGATTTTGCTCGGCTCGCTGGTGGCGACACCCGCGTTTGCCGACGAGCCGGCTGTGCCGGCTGCTCCGCCTACACCCGCCGCGCCCGCGACCGAACCCGCTCCACCGCCTCCACTGCCGCCTCCACCGATCGTCGTGACGCCGCCGGGAGCGATGACGGACTACCGGCCGCAGCCGATGCAAAAAGACATCGTGGTCACGACCGATCGCGATCGCGACAGCAAGAACATCGCGATCCTCGCGAGCATCGCCGGTGCAGGCGCGATCTTTGCGGGCATCGGTGTTTACTTCAACCTCGATTCGCAGGATGCCGCCAACGCGGTGTCTCCGAGAATGCCGACGGGGGCCGCGTGGACCCCGGATCGCCAGGCCGATTACGATCGCGCGCATGACTCCGGCATCAAGGCCGGCATCTTCTACGGCCTCGGTGGCGCGGCGCTGATCACCGCGGCGGTGATGCTGATCGCGACCGCGCCGGGCACCGAGACCACGGTGATCCATCCGCACTACGCGCCGACCGTCGCACCCACGCCCGGTGGTGCCGTCCTCGGTGGAACGTGGAGCTTCTGATGCGCGGGTCGATCTGGATCCTGGTGGTCTCGGCGGCCGCGTGCAGCCCCGAGGTGTCGAGCGGCGCGTACTTGTGCGGCCCGAACGAAGCGTGCCCAGACACGCAGGCCTGCGATGGGCCCACGAACTCGTGCGTCGTTCCTACGACCGCGTCAGCCTTCTCGTGCCCCGGTGGTACCGAGAAGAACGAGCCCGACAATACGCAGACGACCGGCACCGTGATCTCGAACCTCGAGTGCGTGTCCTCCCAGTACTCCGATGCGGGTTGTCTCGCGCTCGGCGATGCCGTGGATTGGCTGAGGTTCACCGCACCGGCGGGATGCACCGCGCTCGAGGTCGAGATCCGGATCAGCTACAAGGTCGCGTTCGAGCCCCTCCAGATCGTGTTGCACGATGCGACGGGGGCTCAGCTCGCCACCGATACGGCGTGCAAGAATACCGATCCGGGTCAGGGCGAGGACGTGCGCTGTCTGACCCAGACGATCACGTCGGGCGAGAGCTACGGCATCGAGATCAAGGCGGCCGGTGGGGACGATTGCGACGGCGCCTGCCAGTTCAATCGCTACACGATCGCGGTCCAGCTCGCGACGCCGAGCTAAAGTCGCGTACTCTCCGAGCGTGGAGGGCCTCAGGTGGACCTGGCTCGCCGCGCCGTATCTCGCGTGCGCGTTCGCCTTCGTATCCGTCGGGATCGCGGCGATGTTGACGCGAGGCGATCGTGTGATGAGGCTCGGCATGATCGGCGCGGTCGTCACCGCGATGCCGTGGGCGCTGTGTCAGGGCCTCTCGGCGATGGCGCTCGATCCGGAATCGGCACGCCGCTTGTTGAAGCTCGGCCAGGGTCCGGTCGCGTTGATCGGACCGAACATCTTGTTGCTGCTGCTCGCGGTCGGCGGTCAGCTCGAGCGGTTCCGCTGGCTCGCGCGCGGGGCCGGGATGCTCGGGGCCGGCTTCCTCGCGATCGCGTGGGGAACCGACCTGATCGTCCCCGGCGTCCAGCGTCTGGCGTCCGGGATGTTCTACCTGGCGCCGGGCCCGCTCACCGGCGTGCACCTGATGCAGCTCGCGATCTGGCTCGTGATCGGCGTCGCGATCGTGCGTCGCTCGGCACCTCGCGCCGAGGAGCGGCGGACGTTGCGCCTGTTGCTCGGCATCCTCGTGCTCGGCGCGGTGACGTCCGCCGATACGCTGCTGCTCTACACCGGCTCGACGCCATGGGGCTCGTATCCGATGTCGTGGTTGCCGGCGCTCGCGTGTGCAGTGATCGCGCTCTACCTGATCACGCGCACGAAGATCCTGCGGCCGCAGGGCCTCGATCGCGGTATGGCCTTCGAGCTCGCCACCTCGGCGGCCGCGGGTGGCGCGACGGTCGTGCTCGCGCTGTTCTTTGCCGATTCCCCTCTCACGCTCGCGACCGCGGCGAGCATCACGTGGGCGAGCCTGTGCGCGATCGCGTGGGGCTATGCGAGGGCTCGCCCCCCGCAGCCGGTCGCCGAGCAACGCGCGCTCGACGAGTTCGTCGCGCGGATCGCCACGCTCGACGACGGCGCGCAGATCGCGGAGCGGCTCACCACGCTGTGGCGGACGTCCCTCGCGATCGAGGTCGAGGCGGTGCGCTGGGGTGACACGATGGAGCTCGCACCGGAGCTCGTGATCTGGCTCGCTCGCCACGCGCAGCCGATCGCGGTGGACTCGCTCGCGACGATGAAGCTCGGTGCGGTGCGCGGCCCACTGGTCGCCCTCGCGCAGGATGCACGAGGCGGGTTGCTCGTGCCGCTCGTCGATCGCGACGAGCTGGTCGGCCTCGTCGAAGCGACGGTCGATCGCGCGCTGCGCGATGCCGAGCGCGAGCTCGTGACCGAATCGGCGCGAGCCACGGCACGCGCGTTCACGTTCGTCGCGCTCGCGAAGAGCGCCACGCTCGAGCGCGAGACCGCGCGCGAAGTCGAGGTCGCCGATGCATTGCGGCTGCAGGCCTCGGCGAGTCGCGATGCGCAGCTCGGCACGTGGTCGGTCACGGCGGAGTACCGCACCGCCGCGCGCACGACGGGGGCCGGTTGGTCGGCGACCGAGCTCGGGGATGGGCGGCTCGCGCTGCTCGTGACCGAAGCGCAGGCGCATGGCGTCGCGGCCGCGCTCGCGACGGCGGCGCTGACCGGTGCCTTCGCCGCCGCGACGACGCCGGGGGTCACGCCGGTCACGTTGAACGAGCTGGTCGGGACGATGCGCGCGAGCTCCGATGGCGTGATTCGTGGTGGCGAGCCGGTCGCGGCCTTCCTCGCGATCCTGGATCCCAGGAAGCTGTCGATCGAGTGGGCCTGTGCAGGCCATCCGGGGGCGTTTCTGGTCGGTCCGATCGCGGGGGTCGAATCCGAGCTCCCGGTCGGGTCGTTTCGTACGAACCGGCCTCGCGCGACCTCGCTCGGCGGCCAGGACGACGCCGCGGAGCTCGCCGGTGCGAGCCTCGAGATCGCGACGCGCGGGGTCGCGCCGCTGCCGGTCGATATGGTGCTCGTGGTGGCCTCCAGTGGCCTGCGAGGCGCGAATTCGGAGCGCTGGCGGGAGGTGCTCAAGGATTGCGCGCCCTCGGGAGGGCGCCTGGCGGCCACCCTCGTCGAGCTCGGGCTGCGCAATGGAGCGCCCGCCGAGGACTTACTCGCGGTCGTCGTTCGCTCGCGCTAACCTTTTTTTCCAAGGGGTACCGATGACCGACGCACGTGCGGCGAGCCGCAAATTCTGGTCCGTTTTGAAGGGCGCGGGTGGCGAGGCCTCGCGGCTGTGGATCGCCGCAGCCGCGCTGTGCATGGTGCTGTTCTTCGCGCACTCGTGCGCGTCGGTCGAAGCAGGACAGGTCGCGGTGCGAATCAACAACGTCACCGGAAACATGGAGGTCATCACGCAGCCCGGCGTGATCTTGCGGCTGCCTTTCGGCATCCACGATGTCTATATCCTCGATGTCAGCCCGCAGACCTTCCACATGCGCGGTGAAACGAACATGAGCGCGCTGATCGTCAAGGAGCTGCAAGTGCGCGCCTCCGACGGCTCGAACTTCGCGTTCAACGACACGACGATCCTGTTCCGCGCGATCCCGCTCAAGGCCGACGAGACGCTGCGCGATTCTGGACTCGACCACGCGTACTACGAGTGGTTGCTGCCGTATGTCCGCACGATCTTGCGCGACGAGTTCGGCCGCGAATCGACGCTCGGGGTCTCGAACCCGACGACGTTCGGCCAGGCCGAAGATCGTGCGAAGCAGCGCGTGAACAAGCTGCTCGGCGAGCACGGCATCGAGATCACGAGCATCGTGACGCCGCGGCCGCGCTTCTCCAAGGAGTACGAGGATCTGATCGAGGCGCGCAACGGCGCCGAGAATCAGCTCGCCGTCATCGATTCCGAATTGCAACGCGCGAAGACCGAGCGTGATCGCAAGCTCGCGGAGGTCGAGCGCGATCAGAACAAGGTGATCCAGACCAAGCGCGCGGATCTCGAAGCGGCGCTCGCGACCGCCGCGACCCAGAGCACGCAGATCCATCGCGAGGTCGATTCCTACAAGATCGACAAGGTCGCGATCGGCGAAGCCGCCAAGTCGGCCGCGAAGGGCCAGGCCCTCGAGCTCAAGGGCCAGCTCACCGCGCAATACCAATCCAGGCAAGCCGAGATCGATGCCTTCCGCAACCAGCCGGTCGAGCGTGTGATGGAGCGGCTCGGCGAACGGTTGAAGGGCGTCACGATCGCGATCGAGCCGATCCGGCAAGATGGCTCGCCGCAGCGTGTGCAACTCGAGAACGTAGGAGGTGCGAAATGAAGAGCCTCGTCCAGATCTCGAAGATCATCGTCATCGCGTCGATCATCTTGTGGCTGATTCCAGAGCTGTTCACCTCGACGGTCGCGCCGCACGAGATCGGCGTGCGCCAGAGCGCGACGTCCGGTGTGCTCGACGAGGATCTAGGACCGGGCTGGCACATGCGGATCCCGGGGATCCACAAGTTGATCCGCCTGCCGTCGAACTACTTCATGCTCGACTTCACCTCGGACGACCGCGGTCCGCAGAAGCCGCTCGAGATCCGCACCAAGGACAACAACACGGTCGATCTCGATGTCTCGGTGCCGATCCGGATCAAGCCGGGCGAAGCGAATGCGCTCGTCGCCTCGGGAAACCACGTCCAGGATCCCGATGGTCGGTTCCGCTACATGCGGCTCGCAGAGGAGACCGCGACCAGCGTGCTGCGTGAAGAGATGGCGGTCCTCGATTCGGTCGGGTTCTACTCGACCGATCGTCGACTCGCGGTCAGTGATGCGGCGCTCAAGATGCTCAACAAGCAGCTCGCGCCGATGCATCTCCAGGCGCAAGCGGTGCTCGTCCGCGCGGTGCGCTTTCGCAGCGACTACGAGAAGCAGCTCCAGCAGATCCAGCTCAACGAGCAGAACAAGCTGCTCGATGCGGCGAGCCAGAAGCTCGCGAACGTCCAGCAGAGCCTCGACAACTACCAGCAAGGGACGAATGCACAGGTCGCGCAGCGCGCGCAGGAGTGGGGCCAGCGCCAGAACACGCTCGAGCGCGCATATCAGGTCGGCATGCTCGATGTCGAAGATGCAACACCGGGTGCGGCGCGCCGTCAGCTCACCGCGATGACCCCGGATGCCGTCTCGACCATGCGTGCGACGGCTGCGAAGATTTTCGGGCTCGATCCGGACTCGGTGAGCGAGCCGTACTTGATCGGCATCAAGAACATCCAGGCCGAGACGCTCGAGTACAAGAGCCGGATCACCGCCGAGGCCGATGCCCTGCAAGGTCGGCTCGGCGCCGAGGGCGATGCGATGGTCGCCAAGGTCCAGGGAGAGTACGAGACCAAGCTCAACGCCCTGCTCGGCTCACCGGCGGGGCGAGCCTTCGTCGCGTACAAGGCTGCCGATAACATCAAGTTCGCGGACACCCTGACGTTCAGCGATCAGGGCGGCATCCCCGCGATCTTGCGGCTGCGCGCGTTCGCCGAGCAATTCATGGGCGTGCGCTAAGCACGCGTCTCGCCCGTACAACGCGTGTGAGGTCGGCGCTCTTGCCGCGGTCCCGCGCCGAGCCAATGCTCGTCACATGAAGACCGTGTGGGCGCTGGCGATGCTGTGCGCGTGTGGAGATCAAGCCTCGGCAACGCATCCTCTCCAGGATGCAGGGCCGGCGATGCCCGGCTTCGAGCCGGCATGCACCGACGTGCCGCAGACCCAGACCTACGACGACGCGTCGGCTTTCGGCGACCTCGTGCCAGGCACGCTCGCGGGCTGGGATCCGAGCGGCCGCTGGCACCTCACCGGCACGGCGCTCGGCGATGTCTCGAGCATCTGGCTCGCTCTCCAACCCGACGGCTCGATCACGATCGATCGCGGCACCGAGACCGGTACCAAGACCGATGACCGCGTGTTCGCCCGTCGCGTGACGACCTACAACAACAAGCAGTACATCGAGGCGCATCGGGTCTCGAACCTCCAGCCCGACGGCTCGCTCCGCTTCGATCGCGCGCAGTGCTACGGCGGCACCTGCACGGTGTGCACCGCGAAGATGATCCGCGCGACCCACAACCTCACGAACGGCGTCGTCGAAGGCGAAGGCTCGGCCTTCACGCTACTCGGTCAGCTCTCGGGTCCCAACTGGGGCGCGGGCTACACGTTCAACGTGCGCGTCGCGGGCACGCTCGCCTACCTCCAGCGCCAGGATGGCCTCCACATCATCGAGACCGCCGATCCGGCAAACCCCGTGCAAGTCGGCCTCTATCGCCGCTCGCAGCTCGGCTACTCGAACGACGTCAAGCTCGTCGAGGCGAACAGCAGGCGCTACGCCGTGATCGCCGACTATGGCGTCGACGTGGTCGACGTCACGACCCCATCGTCGCCCGTGCTCGTCGCTTCGATCCACGAGGACGCGCACACCGATGCGATCGAGCTCCGCGATGGAAAGATCTACGCGTACTTCGGCACCTACAATGGCACCTGTCCCATCTACGACCTCACGAACCCCGAAGTCCCCATCAAGCTCGGCTCCTATTCGGTCAACGGCATGCTCGTGCACGACCTCTCGGTCGATCACGGCGTCGCGTACCTCAACGCGTGGGACAAGGGCTTCATCGTCGTCGACTACGCGAACCCCGCCGCACCGATCGAGCTCGGCGCATGGCCGAGCACGCCGACCCACACCAGCCACTCCAACTGGACCACCACGATCGCGGGTCGTCACATAGCGCTGCACGGCGAAGAGCACTACGGCGCGAAGCTCGACCTCGTCGATCTCGATGCCACCTCACCCACCTTCATGCAGTCCTTAGCGACCTGGCAGACCCGTGACTGGGTCTCCATCCACAACCTGATGGCGTTCGGCAC
>JANXOP010000237.1 GCA_025357755.1 Kofleriaceae bacterium
ACCGCCGCCTTGCCGCCGGGATTCGCGCTGCCGAATGTCCTCGCGACAGTTGCAGCCTGCAACATCGCGCTGTATCGCGACGCGCCCGCCGCGGCCGCAGCGCTGCTGACCACCGAGTGGCCAAAGATCGAAAAGCTCGGCGTGCTCCGGTTCCAACACCTGCGGATCGAGCTCGGGCACCTGCGCGCACGGATCGCGCTCGCCGATCGCGATCTCCCGCTCGAGGACCGGGTGGCGCGGGGGCTCGCGGCGAGCGAGGAGCTGATGAAGGAAGGTGCGCCATGGGCAGTTGGCCTCGGGCTTTTGGTCCATGCCTCGGCACTCGCGTTGCGCGGTTCGACCAGTGCGGCGCTCGCCGCGTTGGTGGCCGCGGAGGAGCAGCTCGGCCTCACGGAGATGACCGGTTGGCTCGAGCTGGCGCGGGTCCGGCGCGGCAGGCTCGAGGGCGGCCAGGCGAGTCATGTTCGGGCCGCTGCTGCGCTCGATGCGTTGCGCGACCTCGGGGTAGCGGATCCGGACCGGTTAGTCGATGTTCTCGTGCCCTGGGAGGCCTGACCGCGGGGGCAACCTGGGTTAGATTCCAGGATTGGGCATCGATCCGCGGAGGTCGATGTCTCGTATCTGTAGGCAGCCGGCATCCGCCGGAACGAGGAACCAGCGTGTCAGACATTGCCCAGCACATCGCAGTTTCGCAGCGTGTCGAGATCGAGGACCTCGATTGGGAGCTCGCGCGTAAGCACGGTCTCTCCGACAAGGAAGTCGAGAGCCTGATGTTCTTCGCGGACATCGAGAGCCAGACCGTCTACTACTTCCTCGAGGTCGCGAAGCTGCAAGTCGCTCGTGACCCAGAGCTCCTGACGTTCCTCACGATGTGGAACTACGAGGAGTACTTCCACTCGCACGCGATCACGCGGATCATGCAGGAGTGCGGCGTGAAGGTCGAAAACGCGACCGATCGCTCGACCAAGGTCCGGACCGGCGCTCGCTTCAAGGCGAAGTTCGAAGACTTCGTGCAAAGCCTGATGGCGAAGTTCACGCCGAAGCGCTTCGTCGCGCTGTGGATGTTCTGGGGCGCGCTCCAGGAATGCCTCACGATGCAGGCCTACGAAGAGGTCATCAAGTCGACGCAGAACCCGGTGCTCGCGGAGATGTTTCGCCGGATCGCGAAGCAGGAGCGCCGACACTTCGCGTACTACTTCAACCAAGCCCGCGAGCGCCTGGATCACAATCCGCAGAACCAGAAGTTCGTCCGCTACATCGTCAACAAGTTCTACGCGCCGGTCGGTGGCGGCGTGAAGACCGATGCCGAAGCGGCGGGCCTCGTCGCGAAGTTGTTCCCGGGCGAGCGGATCTACGAAGTGATGCAGTACATCGAGCGCCGCATGGCGCAGCTCCCGGGTATGACCGGCCTGACCGCGTGCTCGGATTGGGCGGAGAAGATCCAACCGATCCTGCCCGAAGAGATTCGTTCGGCTCGGCCCGAGATCATCGGCGAGCACAAGAACGCTGCGGCCGCGGCCTAGCCGCCGACCTAGAACGCGTAACCGACGCGAAAGTAGCCGACCGGCTCCGGTTGGTCCGACGAGTACGAGTACGAGTCCGAACCGCTCATCCGCTTGGCCGCACCGAACGCGGCCGAGATGTTGAGGCCCGAGTCGAACATCCAGGCCCACCCGAACATCACTTCGGGGCCAGCCCAGGTCCGGGTCGACGACGACGACGACGTGCTGCCGTACGCGCAGTCGTAGCAGCTATCGTAGGTCGCGCCGTTGTCGCCGTGGATCACGAGGCCGGCCTCGAGGAAGGGACCGGAGAACGTGCGCTTGAAATAGATCGGCAGCGTGGCGGCGAGCGAGTAGCCCGATTGGCTACCGTGGTCGGTGCTGTAGCCGCTGACCTCGACCGAGACCGCGATGTTCTGCGACAGCGCATGCTGCCCGGCGATCTGGTAGTAGCCGAACATCCAGGCGAGCGGATTCGACTGGATGTTGTTCTTCTTGGACGCGATCAGGTAGGCGTTGCGCTCGCCGACCGGAACGATCGACCCGTTGATGTGCGAGACGTTGTTCCAATCTTCGTTGTGGGGCGCGGCTTCGGCGACGGGGGCGGCTTGCGGTGCGCCCGGAGGCGAGAGCTGCGAGAGCGGCGAGAGCGGCGCGAGTTGCGGGGCGCTCGCTTGCGGCTGCCCGCTGTTGGTCACGATCACCGGCGCATTCGGCGTGATCACGACGAGGGTCTGAGCCGTCTGAGTTGTGGTCTGCGTAGCCGGCGCAGCATCGTCATCTGCGAACGCAGGAGCAGCAAGAGCGAGCAGGGTGGCAACGACGGCGGCGCGATTCATCATGCTCGGTCCCTAGAGCAGCTCTGATGCCAGTTCTTCTACGAGGTCGGACCACTGCCGATAAGTCCTCGTCCTGCTTCGAGTTACCAGGTTTTGCAGGCATCCCTGCCCAGCGCTTGGCCTCGGGGAGTTGATGAGTTTCGCGCGATTCCTGACATTGCTGTCGCGAATCCTGCGCCAGGCTGTCAGCGCAACACGGTCAGCGTTCGCATCGTGCCGCGCGTGACGCCGAACTGCTCGTGCACTTCGATCAAGCCCTGCGCCCGGCTGGACGTCAGCGTGCCGGCGACAAGCTGGGTGTACGCATCGTAGAGCTTCCGGGTCTCGCTCGCGGTCTCGCGCACGAGCTCCATCCGGAACCGGCTCACGCCGGCGGCCAAGAGCTCGGGGACGAGCGAGGCGGCGCTCTGCGCTTGCGCGTTGAACACCGTGTTGCGGCAGCCGACGTCGACGACCACGGGGTGGACCAGCGCGACGCGATCGCGCAACGCAACTCGATGGGTCTCGCACGGCCGCCCGCAGGTCTTGTAATCGCGCCCGTTCGACAACAGGTGCGCGTACACGCAATGCTCGGTGTGGAAGGTCGGGATGTGATGATGCACGGTGACCGCGACGCGACCGCGCGGTGAGGCGGCGAGCAGCGCAAACAGCTGAGCGCGATCGAGATCGTGGGCGGCGGTGATCGTCGCGAGCCCGTGCTGGAGCACCCATCCGGCGGTGATCGAGTTCGTCACGTTGAGCGAGAAATCGCCGTGCAGAGCGGGCCCCGCGTGGTCGCGAAAGTACGCGAGCGAGCCCCAGCTGCGCACGAGCACCGCATCGGGCTCGAGCCGCGCGAGGTGCGCATCGATCTTGTCCTCACCCGGCTTCTGGACGCGGACGGTCGCGATCGTGACCCGCGCACCGCGCTCGCGCGCGCGCCTGACGGCGCGCTGCAACCCGACTAGCTCCATCCAATCCAGCTCGACATCGCGCGCACCCGCCACGAGCATCGCGTCGAGCTGCTCGTCGGTGCGGCACAGCGGCACGACGGTCGGCGTGGTCGGCGTCGCCACCAGCGGGGACGTCGTGACCCGCACACCTTCGATCACCGATCCGGTCGCGAGCACGCGGTCGTTCTGATCGAGCTGCGCCTCGAGCTGCGTGACGACCGTGCGGCGCAGCTCCTTGAGCTCCGAGACCGGGACGTGGACCGCGGGCGCGAGCCCCGAGAGATCGAGCGTACCGAGCCGGAAGGGCGTGCCGCCGAAAGCGCCGAGCTTGTCGGTGACGAGCTCGCTGGTGATCCCCGCGTTGCGCGCCGGCGCCAACATGCTCGAGGTGTGCCCCGTGATCGGCACCGCGTCCTTCGTCCGGCGCACCGCCGAGACCGACAGCGGCTCGCCGGCGGCGCCGGTGACGCGCAGATCGATCGCGATCCGGCCGAGGGCACCGCGCCCTGCGTCTACCGCGCGCAGGCCGGCGCTCGTCACGCGGGGATCGGACGTGACCCAGACGTAGTCGCCGACCTTCACCTGCGACAGATCCGGACCCGGGCGACCGAATCGCAGCCGATGACCGCCAGGCGTCGCGGCGGCCGCAAAGATCGGCCCACCTTGTTCGGCGAGCTCCGGCGTACTCGCATCGAACACGACGCCCATTCCCGCGACCGGTTCGACGAAGGCGACCTCGGGGATGGCCGAGGCCTCGCCGAGGGCGAGCCCACCCGTGATCGGGCGCTGCGCCGGATCCCGCGTGACCTCGACCGAGTCGTGCTCGACGAGCGTGATCCGGCCGACTGGCAAGCCGCGATGGCGTGGGAAGCGGCCTTCGACGAGCGTCTGATGATCGGTGCCGGCGAGAAACCCCGACGAGCGGCCGCGGCTGTACGCGAGATCGAGCGCGTCGCGATCCTGTGGAATCGCGACCGCAGGCGCGAACGCGGGCTCCCCCTCGACGCGATACGGATCGACCGCCGCTCGATATTGCGCGACCGCGGTCGCGACATAGGCGGGACCCTTCAAGCGGCCTTCGATCTTGAGACTCGCGACCCCGATGTCGGCGAGCTCGTCGATCACATCGAGGCCGGTGAGGTCCTTGGGCGAGAGTAAATATTCGACATCGCCGAGGTCGCGCAGCTCGCCATCGACGACCAGTCCGTACGGCAACCGACACGCTTGCGCGCACTGACCGCGGTTCGCCGAGCGCCCGCCCCAGGCCTCCGATGACAGGCACTGGCCACTCCAGGCGATGCACAACGCGCCGTGCACGAACACCTCGAGCTCGACGCCATCCCGTCCAGAGAGCCCCGCGCGATAGGCGCGAATCTCGTCGACCGAGAGCTCGCGCGGCACGACCACGCGCGTGAGTCCGAGCGAGGCGAGCAGGGACACCGCGAGCGGGCTCGACGCGGTCATCTGGGTCGAGGCGTGGACCTCGAGGGCAGGGCAGATCGCGCGCGCGAGCAGGCACACCGCGGGATCCTGGACGATGATGGCGTCGATGCCGGAGGCCGCGACCCGCCGGATCAGTTCCTCGATCGTTGCGAGCTCGGGCTCGAACACCAGCGTGTTGAGCGTGACGTAGGCGCGCGCGCCGGCGCGATGGACCCACGACACGATCTCGGCGAGTCCGGTCGATGGAAAGTTCTCGGCGCGCGCGCGCGCGTTGAAGCCGTCGTCGAGTCCGAAGTAGACCGCATCGGCACCGGCGGCGAGAGCAGCGGCGAGGGCGTCGCGGTCGCCAGCAGGCGCCAGGATCTCGGGCCGACGACGCGGGGCGCTCATAGGAGAACCGAACCTTTCGGGCAGCGTTCCATACCACACCAGTTTCCTGGAAGCACTATCGATTTGGACACTTAACCCTCGATCGGCTTGCACTCCAGAACCTCGTTCCATATAAAGCCCGCGTTAAGTAACGCGAGGGGCCCGACCTCGCTTAACCGAGGAACCGACATGACGTCCTTCTTGCTCAAAGCTGCTGAAGAAGCTGCCGCCAATCCCGGCGCCGCGGCTCGCCCCCATAGCGAGGCGCAACTCGCGCTCCCGGACCTCAGCCAGGTGAACTTCCTGGGCATGAACGGCCGCGTGCTGTTGATGCTCGGACTCATCGTCTGCGGCATCGGCTTTGCCTTCGGTCTCTACAAGTACCAGAAGCTCAAAAACCTCCCGGTTCACAAGGCGATGCTCGAGATCAGCGAGCTGATCTACGGCACGTGCAAGACGTACCTCAAGACCCAGGCGAAGTTCATCTTCCAGCTGTGGGTCCTGATCGCCGCCGTCATCGTGATCTACTTCGCGGTGCTCGAGAAGGTCCCGGTCGGCAAGGTCGTCGCGATCGCTGGCTTCTCGGTGATCGGTATCCTCGGGAGCTCGCTCGTCGCGTTCTTCGGCATTCGCGTCAACACGTTCGCGAACTCGCGCACGGCGTTCGCGTCGCTTCGCGGCAAGCCCTACAACACCTACTCGATCCCGATGGAAGCCGGCATGAGCATCGGCACCGTGCTGATCGCGACCGAGTTGATCCTCATGCTCGGCATCATGTGCTTCCTCCCGGGCGACTACGCGGGCCCGTGCTTCATCGGCTTCGCGGTCGGTGAATCGCTCGGCGCCGCAGCGCTCCGCATCGCGGGCGGTATCTTCACGAAGATCGCCGACATCGGCTCGGATCTCATGAAGATCGTCTTCAACATCAAAGAAGACGACGCGCGTAACCCCGGCGTGATCGCTGACTGCACCGGTGACAACGCCGGTGACTCGGTCGGCCCGACGGCCGACGGCTTCGAGACCTACGGCGTCACGGGCGTCGCGCTCATCACGTTCATCCTCGTCGCGCTCCCGAACATCCCGGGCATCGGTCCGCTGGTCACGCAAGCGGGCCCCAACTTTGGCCACGTGGCCGACCGCGGCGAGTTCCTCCAGATCATCCTTTTGGTGTGGTTGTTCGCGATTCGCATCGTGATGATCCTCGCGTCGGTCGGTAGCTACCTCGTCAACGAGGCGATCACCTCGGCGCGCTTCAAGAACGCTGACCACATGGACTACGAGCAGCCGCTCACCCAGCTCGTGTGGCTCACCTCGATCGTCTCGGTCGCGCTCACGTTCGTCGTCTCGTACGCGCTCATCGGTCAGGGCGATGCCACGCTGCCGAACGGGCTGTGGTGGAAGCTCTTGACGATCATCTCGTGCGGTACGCTCGCCGGCGCGATCATCCCAGAGCTCGTCAAGGTCTTCACCTCGGTCAACTCGGGCCACGTCCGCGAAGTCGTTACCGCCTCCGACGAAGGCGGCCCCTCGCTCAACATCCTCGCCGGTCTCACGGCGGGTAACTTCTCCGCGTACTGGATGGGTCTGACCATCGCGGCGCTGATGGCGATCGCGTACGCGGTCTCGTCGATGCACTTCATTCCGCTGCCGGATGCACAGGGCAACATTGCGGATACGCACGGCCTCGGCGCATTCGGCTTCGAGTTGTTCCGCGCGAACCAGTCCGCGGGCCTCGGTATGACCGACTTCGCATGCAACGCGGCTGCCACGGTGTTCTCGTTCGGCCTGGTCGCCTTCGGCTTCCTCGGCATGGGCCCGGTCACCATCGCGGTCGATTCGTACGGACCGGTCACGGACAACGCGCAGTCGGTCTACGAGCTCTCGCTGATCGAATCGATCCCGAACATCGAGGAAGAGATCGAAAAAGACTTCAAGTTCAAGCCGGACTTCGCGAAGGCGAAGGGCTTCCTCGAGGAGAACGACGGCGCGGGTAACACGTTCAAGGCGACCGCGAAGCCGGTGCTCATCGGCACCGCCGTCGTCGGCGCGACCACGATGATCTTCGCGCTCATCGTGCTCATCACGAACGGTCTCCAGCCCGATCTCATCAATAAGCTCTCGATGATCCATCCGCCGTTCCTGCTCGGCCTCGTGGTCGGCGGCGCGATCATCTACTGGTTCACCGGCGCGTCGACCCAGGCGGTCTCGACCGGTGCGTACCGCGCGGTCGAGTTCATCAAGAAGAACATCAAGCTCGATGTCGAAGGCCCGGCGAAGGCCTCGGTCGAGGACTCGAACAAGGTCGTCGAGATTTGCACGCTGTACGCGCAGAAGGGCATGACCAACATCTTCATGGTCGTCTTCTTCTCGACCCTCGGCTTCGCGTGCCTCGATGCGTACTTCTTCATCGGCTACCTGATCTCGATGGCGCTGTTCGGCCTCTACCAGGCGATCTTCATGGCGAACGCCGGTGGCGCTTGGGACAACGCGAAGAAGATCGTCGAGACCGAGCTCCACGCGAAGGGCACGCCGCTCCACGACGCGAGCATCGTCGGCGACACGGTCGGCGACCCCTTCAAGGACACCTCGTCGGTCGCGCTCAACCCGGTGATCAAGTTCACCACGCTGTTCGGCGTCCTCGCCGTCGGCCTCGCGATCCAGCTCACCGAGCACGGCCACACGGACATCAAGTACGTCATCTCGGGCGTCTCGCTCGTGATCTCGTTCTTCTTCGCCCACCGCTCGTTCTACGGAATGCGCATCGGCGGCGGCAAGAAGACCGTCAGCAGCCAGGAAGCGAAGAAGGCCGCGTAAGCGGAGCTTCTAGCGCGCTGTGAAAGGGCCCCACCTCGGGGCCTTTTCTAGTTTCGGTGGACCGTGTAGCGACAGGTCGCGGGTGCAGCGTGATGCGCGCGCCACATCGCGAGCACGTTCTCGCGATGATGTTTGACCGCGAGCCGACGATGCTCGGCATCCACGTGGTGGATCGCGGCGGTGACGCCGAGCTGGATGCCCGCGCCCATGATCGCGCCGATCATCACGAGCCAGATCCGGCGGTGCTTCCTGGGTTGGATCGCCGGCTTCAAGTCGATGATCGAGAGTGCGGTTTGATGTTCGATGCTCATTGGTGATCGCTCCTGATGTCGTCCGAGGTTCCAAACACGCCGTCCTCGCCCGCGGAGGTGATCTCGATGCCGGGTGATCGGGTGCGAAGCAGCCGAGGATCGCAGCTGTACTGGAGCGCGCGCCCCCACGGATCGAGCACCTCGTGATCCGCGATCTGATCGAGGCGTTCTGGGCACCATGTGCCGAGATGGCCGCCAGGATGGTCGACGCGCCACTGCGGATAGCGCTCGAACGCGAGCCGCATCACGCGCTCCTTCGCGACCTCGACTCGCGCGATGCAGGAGCGCGGCAAAGAGACGAGGATCCCCGCGGTCACGGTGAGGCTGGCTGCGACGAGCACACCGGCCCTGACGATCCGCCAGCTCTTGCTCGGTGATGGCCAGATGATCGCGCGTTCGAGCTCCATGCCCACAGAGAGAGCATCGATCGGGCCGGCCCCGGGCCCGCACACCTGGCGGGCTAACCCTGCGAGACCAGGGCGACCATCGTGGCCGCTCCGCGCGAGGCGAGACAAAACGGCAAGCTTCGCGGTACGACCGACGCATGTCTGACGTTGTTCGCGCGGCCCGCGGTTCCGAGCTTTCGTGCAAAGGCTGGCCGCAAGAAGCGGCGCTTCGCATGTTGATGAACAACCTCGATCCGGAGGTCGCCGAGCGACCGGAGGATCTCGTCGTCTACGGCGGCACCGGCAAGGCCGCACGTAGCTGGCCCGATTATCACGCGATCGTCCGCGAGCTCCGCCGGCTCGAACATGACGAGACATTGCTGGTCCAATCGGGGCGCCCTGTCGGCGTGTTCCGCACGCACGACGAAGCCCCACGCGTCCTGATCGCGAACTCGAACCTCGTCGGCAAGTGGGCGAACTGGGAGCACTTCCGCGAGCTCGAGCAGAAGGGCTTGATGATGTACGGCCAGATGACCGCCGGGTCGTGGATCTACATCGGTTCGCAGGGCATCGTGCAAGGCACGTTCGAGACGTTCGTGGCCGCGGGCAAGACCCACTTCAAGTCCGATCTCGCGGGGCGCTTC
Organism: Kofleriaceae bacterium; assembly: GCA_025357755.1. Taxonomy (GTDB): domain Bacteria; phylum Myxococcota_A; class Polyangia; order Haliangiales; family Haliangiaceae; genus JABFXX01. Next base: position 9,241 of record JANXOP010000237.1, read on the forward strand.
GTGTTGTCGGGCGGGCTCGGCGGCATGGGCGGTGCGCAACCCCTCGCTGCCACGATGGCAGGCGGAGTGTACCTCGGGGTCGAGATCGATCCCACGCGCGTCCAGCGCCGCCTCGAGACGCGCTACCTCGACGAGCTCGCGCCAGATCTCGACACCGCGCTCGCGCGCGTTGCCGAGTGTGTCAAAAGCAAACAGGCGCGCTCGATCGCCGTCGTCGGGAACGCGGCCGACATCTACGCCGAGCTCGTCCGCCGTGGCGTCACGCCCGACCTCGTCACCGATCAGACCTCGGCGCACGATCCGCTCGTCGGCTACATCCCTCAGGGTCTAGATCTCGCGCAAGCAGCCGAGCTCCGCACGAGCAACCCCGAGGAGTACATCCGGCGTTCGCGCGCGTCGATGGCCGTCCAGGTCCAGGCGATGTACGCGATGAAGCTGGCGGGCTCGCACGTGTTCGATTACGGCAACAACCTGCGCGCGCAAGCCGAGCTCGGTGGTTGCCCTCCGGAGATCGCGAATTCGTATCGCGGCTTCGTGCCGGAATATATCCGGCCGCTGTTCTGCGAAGGCAAGGGACCGTTTCGCTGGGCCGCGCTGTCCGGAGATCCAGAGGACATCCGCGTCACCGACGCCGCGGTGCTCGACGAGATCAAGGACGATCCGATGCTGCATCGCTGGATGAAGCTCGCGCAGGAGAAGATCGCGTTTCAGGGGCTGCCGGCGCGGATCTGCTGGCTCGGGTACGGCCAGCGCCATCGCGTCGGGCTGCGCTTCAACGAGCTCGTACGCACCGGCAAGGTCAAGGCGCCGATCGTGATCGGTCGCGATCACCTCGATTGCGGATCCGTCGCGTCACCGAATCGCGAGACCGAAGCGATGAAGGACGGCAGCGATGCGGTCGCAGACTGGGCGATCCTCAACGCGCTGATCAACACCGCCTCCGGGGCGACATGGGTGTCGTTCCATCACGGCGGTGGGGTCGGCATCGGCTACTCGCTGCACGCCGGCATGGTGGTGGTGGCCGATGGCACGCCGCGCGCGGCGCGCTGTCTCGAGCGGGTGCTGACCTGCGATCCGGGCATGGGCGTCATTCGTCATGTCGACGCCGGCTACGACGAAGCGATTCGCGCGGCGGACGAACGCGGCGTCGTGATTCCTCGTCGGCGGTGATCTGCGCTACCGTGCAGCGTGACCTCGACGCTGATCCGGAACGCGCGCGTGATGACCTGCGATCCGGATCGTCCCGGGCTCGGGGTGATCGAGCGCGGGTCGGTCGCCTTGCGCGATGGACGGATCGAGTGGGTGGGGGAGGGCAACGCGCCCGATTTTCGCGCCGAGCTCGAGCTCGATGCGAAGGGCGCGCTCGTCACTCCCGGGTTGATCGACTGCCACACCCACGCGGTGTTCGGCGGCGATCGCGGCGCCGAGTTCGAGATGCGCGCGGCTGGCAAGACGTACCAGGACATCGCCGCAACCGGCGGCGGCATCAACGCGACCCTCGGTCCGACTCGCGCGGGGCTCGAGAGTGGCGCGCTCGAACAGCAGCTCGTCGCGCGGCTCGCCGCGATGTTGCGCGGCGGCTCGACGACGATCGAGATCAAGACCGGGTACGCGCTGACGACCGACGGCGAGCTCGGCCTCCTGCGCACGATCGAGAATGCGGCGGGCCGCACCCCGGCGCGCTTGATCTCGACGCTGCTCGCGCACCTCGTGCCACCGGACCGACAGGCAGATCGCAACGTCTTCGTCAAAGAGATCTGCGAAGAGTGGATCCCGCAAGCGACCGCCGCGCACGCGGTCGACGTGTGGTGCGAGGACGCCGCGTTCACGATCGCCGAGACCCGCCAGATCCTCGACGCGGCCACACGTGCCGGCAAGGCGGTGCGCGGCCACGTCGGCCA
>JANXOP010000252.1 GCA_025357755.1 Kofleriaceae bacterium
GTCGGCGGCGTCCCCGGCGCGATCGAAAACCTGTTCAACGGCATCGTTCGCGGCAAGGTCGAGAGCGCGCTCACGACGATGATCCACGACAAGGTCCCCGCGATCGCCGACAGCGCTCTCGCGGGCCTCGTCGCCAAGCCAATCACCGCCAACATGCTCGGCGAGATGACCACGATCACCGCGGTGCCGACGAAGGCCTCGGTCACCGCGTCGGGGCTCACGGTCTCGGTCGAGACCTCGGTGAAGGTCACGGGCGGCGAGGGCGGTATGGCGCTCGCGCTGCCGATGCCGATGAACGAGGACCTCCTGGCGCAGAGCACGGGTATCGGCCTGGCGCTCGCGGCGGATTCGGTCAACCAGCTATTCGCGGGCCTGTGGGCCGCGGGCGCGTTCGACAAGGCCGTACCGATCACCGCGCTCGGTCCGCTCTCCGCGATCCTCGATCCGAGCGTGACGAGCCTGGTGCTGAAGATGTCGTTGCCCCCGACCGTGACCACGGACGACGCCGGCCTCGAGCTCGCGATCGGTGACCTCATCGTGACCGCGACCGATGCTTCGGGCACGCCGGTCCAGACGTTCGCGCTGTCGGTCAAGACCACGCTGAAGGCGGGCCCGAGCCAGGCTGGCAAGCTGCTCCTCACCGTCGGCACGCCAGAGGTTCACGCGCAGATCGTCTCGCAGGCCGACACGGTCGCGCGACCGCTCACCAACGCCGCGCTGCAGAGCATCGTGACGTCGGTGTGGAGGGTCGTCGGCGACGCTGCGGACAGCGCGCTCGGTAACCTGCCGATGCCCGCCTTCGCGCGCCTCCAGCTCGGCGCGCCAGCCATCAAAGGTGCCGCGGGCTACCTGATCGCCGACATCGCGCTCGACTGACTACTTCGCGGCGTCGAGCGTGATCGTGCCGCACGCGACGCGATCGCCCGCGTTGCCGGTCGGCTGGGTCTTCATGTCATCCGCCTTGGCGTGGATGATGAAGCCCTTGCCCGCGATCGAGGTGTCGCCATCGCCGAGCGTCGCGCCCTTGAGCGTGAACGTCTTGGTGGCCTTGCCATCCTTCTCGGCGGTGATGTTGCCCATGTCGCCCTCGTGATGCTCGTCGGCATCCGGTGCGCCGTGCTTCATGTTGGTCGGGTTGAAGTGACCACCGGCGCTCATCGCATCGGGAGCCGAGCAATCGCCCTTCTCGTGGATGTGAAAGCCGTGATCGCCCTTCTTGAGACCCTCGAGGTTCGCGGTGACCTCGATGCCATCTGGCGTCTCCTTGAACTCGACGGTGCCCTTCACGGCCTTGTACTTCGCCGTGCCAGCCATCGTCGCGGTCGCGTGTTTCGGTGCGGGCGGCGGCGGGGGCGGCGCCGGCTCGGCCTTGGCTTCGACGACCGGCGCGGGCGGGGGAGGCGGCGCCGGAGGCGGCTTCTTGCCACCACATGCGGCGCTGCCGAGGACGAGGGACAGCCCCATAACGAAGTTGGAGACCTTGGTCATCCGCGCACTATATGTCAGCGCTTCGTGAGTTTCTCGATCAGCGCCACAAGCTCGGCGATCTTGTACGGCTTCACGATCAACGCGTCGTGCTGGCCGAGCTCACCGGTCGGTACGGCTTCTGGCAACGCGGTCATCAGGATGGTAGGAATTCGCGCGAGGCTCGGGTCCTGGCGGATCCGCCGGATCATCTCCGGGCCATCCATGATCGGCATCATGAGATCACTGACTACGATGTCGGCCGGTCGCTTCTCGAGGCTGGTGAGCCCGAGCTTGCCATTGATCTCGATCGCCACTTCATAGCCACGGTCGGTCAGCAAATCCGCGGTGATATCCGCGAGCCCGAATTCGTCGTCGACTATGAGGACGTACACCTTCATGTCCTTTTTGCTACTTGTCCTCGATCGTGCGGGCCATCCCCGAGAGGATCTGTTCGGCGCTGTCGAACGTATCGGCGACGAGCAAGCCGCGATCGGTGATCTGGAACTCGCGGATCCGGCTGTCGTAGGCGCGGTCGCGCATCTTCATGATCGAGATCAAGCGGAACAGTTGGGACCGCAGCTCGACGTGGCGGAGTAAGATGATGTTCTCCGCGATCGAGGACACGCCATCGATCGGAATCTCGATCCGCGGTCCGACGAGGTCGCGAGTCTCGAGCGTGAAGATCGAGGTCACGCCCATGCGCTTGAGCTCCGACGACAGCGCACCGACGACGGCGCGCGTGCGGGTCGGGAACTCGGCATGGTGCATGAAGCCGTGCAGGCCATCGAAGCAGAGCCGCTTGATGCCCTTCTCGAGCACCGTACGCACGACGCGCTCGACGACGTGATCGATCACGCCCTCGATCGGGGTCTCCCACATCAACTCGAGCATGCCGGCGTCCGCTGCCGCCCCGATGCCGAGATCGAGCTTCGCGCTCCGGGTCCGGAGGTGGCCAGGGCGCTCGTAGAAGCCGACGTACAACCCCTTCTCGCCGAGCTTGGCGCCGGCCATCACGAACTGGAGGCCGAGCAAGGTCTTGCCGCTGCCGCTGGGGCCGAGCAACAGCGTGTTCGAGGTGCCGGGCAACCCGCCGCCGACCATCGTATCGAGCGACGCGATCTGGAACGGCGCGTTCGCGAGCGAGCTCTCGGCAACCTCGTCGCTCCCGTCGGGGCCCTGGAGTAGCGATTCGATCCGTGGTCGCACGGTGATGCCCGCGTTCGTGATCTCGACCGAGTGCTTGCCGCGCATCTGCGACGTGCCACGCATCTTGCGAATGACGATGCTGCGCAGCGAGCGCACCCCGTCGAGGTGGTCGCTCAGCTCGAACATGCCGTCGACCATCGTGTGTTCGGGCCGGAAAGAGGCCGAGCGCTCGGTCGAGGACAACATCATCATCGTGCAGCCCGTCATGCTCGTGATGGTCTGGAGCTCGTGGATGAACTTCTTGAAGTCGCGCGGAGAGGGCGCGAACTCCTCCGCCGAGACCAGGCCATCGAGCACGACGAATGCGGCGTCGCGCTGGTGCACCGCTTGCTGGATCGACTTCAACAGCCCGACGAGGCCACCCTCTTCGAGCACCTTGAACGCGCTGATGTAGTAGATCGATTCTGCGATCAGGTCGGCACGAAAGAAGTCCATCCCGCGGAGGTGCGAGATCATCCGCGTGTGCGACTCGGCGAGCAGCGTGATGTAGATCGTGCTCTCGCCCTTGCCGGCGCGGTGAAAACAGATCTGGTTCGCCAGGATGGTCTTGCCGGAACCCGGAGCCCCTTCGACGATGTAAACGCCGCCCTTGAACAGGCCGCCGTTCAAGATCGTGTCGAAGCCGGGGATGCCCGTATCGAGACGGTCGAGAGCGTGTGAATCGGTCATGGCCGGGATTCAACCACGCGGGAGCGTCACGCAAAAGCGCGCTCCACCCGTTCCCGATTCGTGTCTCACGGTCCCTCCCATCGCTTCGCTCAGTAGCTTGACAACGCAGAGCCCGACGCCAAACCCACCTGTCTTGCTGCGAGCTACGTGCTCGAACCGCTCGAACAGGAACTCGCACTGCTCGACCGGGATGCCGGGGCCGTCATCGCGGACGACGAGCTCGGCGTCCATACCGCGCAGCTCGGTCGCGAGCTCGATCTCGGCTCCATCTCCATATCGGATCGCGTTTTCGACGAGGCTCGCGACGATCTGCTTGACCCGCGCGCGATCCCACCAGCCTTGCACCGGTGTCGCCCGAAGGACGTGCAAGCGCGCTCCGGAGCGAACTGCATCGCCGGCCTGGTCGCGCACCACGTCCTCGAGTACGTCCTGGAGGTCGACCAGCTCGTACGAGAGGTCGATCTTGCCTGCGCGCAGCGCCGATAGCTCGGTGATCCGATCGATCGTGGAGGTCAGCTTCCGGACGTGTCGGTTGAGCTGGGCGACCCGCGCCGTGATCGCCGGATCGGAGGTGACCCCGAGGCGATCGAAGTGGTCGGCGAGCAGGCCGGCGATGCAGTTCGCTCCGGAGCGCGCTTGCACGTCCTTCGGGCGACACCGGTGCAAGGCTGGTGGGATCGCGCGCGGGTCAAGCAGATCGTCG
>JANXOP010000271.1 GCA_025357755.1 Kofleriaceae bacterium
TGATCGAGGTCTCGCACGCCTACTACGCGCTGCCCTGATCCCGACGTTCACGACGATCAGGCCGAGGCTTCGAGATCCGCGCGCGGCGCGCGCTTGCCGTTGGGCTTCGCCGGCCTGCGCCTCGCACGCTCGAGCAGCGGCTTGACGAACTGTCCCGTGTAGCTCGCGGCGATCTGCGCGACCTGCTCGGGCGTGCCCGTGGCGATGATCTCGCCGCCCGCGGCGCCGCCCTCGGGACCGAGATCGATGATCCAGTCGGCGGTCTTGATGACGTCGAGGTTGTGCTCGATGACGAGCACGGTGTTGCCGTTGTCGACGAGCCGATTGAGGACCTCGAGGAGCTTCTTGACGTCGCCGAAGTGGAGGCCAGTGGTCGGCTCGTCCATGAGGTAGAGCGTGCGCCCGGTCTGGACGCGCGCGAGCTCGCGGGCGAGCTTGACGCGCTGGGCTTCACCACCCGACAGCGTGGTCGCGGGCTGGCCGAGCGCGATGTAGCCGAGGCCGACATCGACCATGGTCTGCATGATCCGTCCGAGCTGCTTGTGGTGTTTGAAGAGCTCGGCGGCCTCTTCGATCGGGGTCTCGAGCATCTGCGCGATGTTCTTGCCCTTGTACTCGACGCGCAGGGTGGCGTCGTTGTAGCGCCGGCCCTTGCAGACCTCGCACGTGACGAACACGTTCGGCAAGAAGTGCATCTCGACTTCGCGGACGCCGGCGCCTTCGCAGGCCTCGCACCGACCGCCGCCTTGCTTCGCGGAGACGTTGAACGAGAACCGACCGGCCTCGTAGCCATAGGTCTTGGCCTGCGGCATGTTCGCGTAGAGCTCGCGGATCAGGTCGAACGCCTTGGTGTAGGTCGCCGGGTTCGAGCGCGGCGTGCGGCCGATCGGTTGCTGATCGATCACGATCGCCTTGTCGACCTTGCCGAGCCCGGTGAGCTCGTCGTACGGACCGACGCGATCGAGCGAGCGGTGCAGCATGCGGTTGAGGGCAGGGTGCAGCGTCGCGTTGATGAGTGAGGACTTGCCCGCGCCAGAGACGCCCGTGACGGCGACCATCACGCCGAGAGGAATCTCGCACGTGACATTCTTGAGGTTGTGCTCGCGCGCACCGCTGAGCTTGACCCAGCTCGACGGCTCGCGGCGCTGGAGTGGGACCTCGATCCGCTCGCGTCCGGAGAGGAAGTTGCCGGTGACCGAGGTCGTGATCGCTTTGACATCCTCGGGCGTACCTTCGGCAACGACGCGGCCGCCGTGACGACCGGCACCGGGGCCGAAGTCGACGATCCAGTCGGCGGCTTCCATCGTGGCTTCGTCGTGCTCGACGACGAGCACGGTATTGCCGAGGTCGCGCAGGCGATGCAACGTCCGGACGAGGCGCTCGTTGTCACGCTGGTGCAGCCCGATCGACGGCTCGTCGAGGACGTAGAGCACGCCGGAGAGCTCGCTGCCGAGCTGGGAGGCGAGCCGGATGCGCTGCGCTTCGCCACCCGAGAGCGTGCCGGCGCCGCGATGCAACGTGAGGTAGTCGAGGCCGACATCGAGGAGGAACGTGAGCCGCGCTTTGATCTCCTTGAGGACTTCACCAGCGATCTGGAGCCGCGAGCCGACGAGCTTCATCGTGGTGATGAACTCGTACGCCTGCTTCACCGTCATCCCGGTGACCTGATCGATCGGCTGCTCGTTGACGAACACCGCGCGTGACTCGGGCCTCAATCGCGTGCCGTGACACACCGCACACGGAATCGCGCGGAAGAACTGCTCGTAGTGCTGCTTGGTGCGATCGCTCGAGGATTCGCGATGCCGGCGTTCGAGCTGCGCGAGGATGCCCTCGAACTTCATCGCCCATTCGCCGGTCGAGTGGCGCCCTTCCCACTGGACCTGGACGCGCTTGTCGCCGGTGCCGTGCATCAGGATGTCGCGCTGCTTCTCGCTGAGCTTGTTCCACGGCTTGTCTAGATCGATCTTGAACGCCTTCGCGAGCGCGTTGACGATGTTCGCGGTCCAGCCGGTGTCCTTGGCGATCGCCTCGCCCCACACCGCGACCGCGCCCTCGCGCAACGTTCGGGTCGCATCTGGCACGACGAGATCGGCATCGGCCGCCATGCGCTCGCCGAGCCCGTTGCACTCGACGCACATGCCGAGCGGCGAGTTGAACGAGAAGCTCTGCGGAGACAGCTCGGGAAAGCCGATGCCGCATTTCGGGCACGCGTTCGATTCCGAGTACGTGCGCGGAATCTTCTCGCCCGCGACCTCGACCATCAGCTTACCTTTGCCTTCGCGCAGAGCGGTCTCGATCGAATCGTTGAGCCGACCTTTATCGCTGTGGTTGATCGAGATCCGATCCACCACGAGCTCGATCGAGTGCTTCTTCTGCTTCTCGAGGCCGCTGCCGACCTCGTCGAGCCGCACGATCATGCCGTCGATCCGGACGCGCACGAAGCCCGCCTTCTGGAGCTCGACGAATAGCTCGCGGAACTCGCCCTTGCGATTCTCGGCCTTGGGCGCGAGCACCGTGACCTGGGTCTTCTCGGGCAGCTCGGCGAGCTCGTCGACGATCTGGCCCGAGGTCCGCGCGCCGACCGGGCCGTTGCACTGATAGCAGCGCTGCTCGCCCGCGCGTGCGTAGAGCACGCGTAGGTAGTCATAGATCTCGGTCGTGGTGCCGACGGTCGAGCGCGGATTCGAGCCCGCGGACTTCTGCTGGATCGCGATGGTCGGCGAGAGACCGCGAATGCGCTCGTACTTCGGCTTCTCCATCTGGCCGAGGAACTGGCGCGCGTACGCAGACAACGACTCGACGTAGCGACGCTGGCCTTCGGCGTAGAGCGTGTCGAATGCGAGCGACGACTTACCCGAGCCCGAGGGTCCGGTGATCACGACCAAGCGATGCTTCGGTAGCTCCAACCGATCGACCTGGAGGTTGTGCTCGTGAGCACCCTCGATGATGATCATGTCGGGCTCTCGCTTTGGATCATCGCGGCCAGGTCCCAGCGAGTTACGCGCCATGAGCCTCACCCTAGGGAGCGGATGTTCAGGTGTCAAGCAACGCCGTCCGACACGATCGGGCAGGCGAACAAACCTGACATCCGTTTGTCGCGTGCCAGGAAGACGGCCTACTTCTTCGCCGCGAACAGCTTCGCGTACTGCGGGTATCCCTCGCTCGCGAGCTTGTCCGCGGGGACAAAGCGCAGCGATGCGGAGTTGATGCAGTAGCGCAGGCCGGTCGGCTTCGGACCATCCGTGAACACGTGACCGAGGTGCGAATCGGAGAGCTTGCCGCGGACCTCGACGCGCTCCATGCCGTGGGTCACGTCGTGCTTCTCGACGATCGAGGCGCCCTCGATCGGCTTCCAGAAGCTCGGCCAGCCGGTGCCCGATTCGAACTTCTCGGTCGAGCTGAACAGCGGCTCGCCAGTCACGACATCGACGTAGATGCCAGCCGCATGATTGTCGAAGTACGGGTTGTGGAACGGCGGCTCGGTGCCGTCCTTCTGCGTGACGTCGTACTGGATCGACGTGAGCTCCTTCTTGAGCTGATCGTCCGAGGGTTTCTTACGTTGACCCGCCGAAGCGACGACCGTCAACGAAGCAACGAGGACGAGAGCCAGACCGAAAGCTGACGTGGTGCGCATGTGAAAACTGCCTCCTGGCTCTACTACGAGTGAGCCGGGAGGCAGTTACGGGCTTTTTTAGAACCCGCTAGCGATTCGCGTAGTTACGCGCGCGAACGCTCGACCGTGACGTCCTGGTCCTTGTGCGAGGTGCCATGGACGCCCGAGATGATCTGCTCGACCAGCTCCTCGGGGACGCGGACGTGGGCATGCGAATCGCGCATGCTGACCGAGCCGATCCGCGCAGTGTCGCCACCGATCGGGCCGGCGAGCAGCGAGCGAAGATCATCCGCCGACACGCCGTGCTTCTTGCCCAGGCTGACGAACAGCCGAGCCTGGCTGCCATCCGCGACGTTGACCACGGTGTCACGCTTCGCGCGACCCGCCGGTGCGACCTCGGCGCTGGGAGCTTCGGCCTTCGCCGGAGCTTCGGCCTTCGCGGACCTCGAGGCCTTCACCGGTGCGGGCGCCTCGTCGGCCACGGCGACCGCGTCCTTCTTGTCGCGACCACGACCGCGACCACCGCGGCTGCGACCACGCTTGGGCTCGTCGCCTTCCGCCGTGACTTCGCTGGCAGGTGCGGCGGCCTTGGCTTCGACCGGCGCGGGCGCAGGGGTCTTATTGTCGGCCCACGTCTCCCAGAACTCGCGCGTCGCTTCCGTCGGCTCGCTCTTCTTCTTCTCGCGCGACGGCTTGCTGCCACGCTCGAGCGCAGCCTTCGCGACGTCGTCGACCTTGGTCGGTTCCGGCGCGACAATCACGGGGGCTTCCGCGACGACCGGCTCGGCGGCAGGCGCAGCAGGCGGCTCGCCGTTCACGTGATTGCTGGCGCCATTCGTGGCCTGCGAGGCCGGACGGTCATCCCGGTTGCGGTCACCGAAGCTGCGATCACGATCGCGACCACCACGGTCGCGGTCACGACCCCCGCGATCACGACCACGGTCGCGATCACGACCACCACGATCGCGATCACCTTCGGGACGCTGTTCGGTCGCCGGTGCAGCCTCGGTCACGTGGCTCGTGTCGAGTGCGACCGCCGGAGCGGCATCGGTTGCCGCCATGGCGAGAGGCGCCGGCGGCGCAGCGATGGTGTCGTTGCGCTGCTCCTGGCGCGGGCCACGATCTTCACGCGGGCCGCGGTCGCGGTCGAAGCGCGGACGATCGCCCTCGGGCCGCGGACCACGATCGCGATCGCTGAAGCGCGGACGATCTTCACGCGGACCGCGATCACCTTCGGGACGCGGACCACGATCTTCGCCGCCGAAGCGAGCACGATCCTCGCGTGGGCCACGGTCGCGGTCGAAGCGCGGACGGTCGCCTTCGGGACGCGGACCCCGATCGAAGCGCGGGCGATCTTCGCGACCGCCGTCGGCGCGCGGAGCGGTCTCGGCGCCAGCTACCGGAGCAGCGCCAGCCGCACCCGCGGCACCTGTCTCTGGCGAAGCGGCATCACCTTCGCCGCGACCCGTTGCCGGACCACGATCGCCGAAGCGAGGACGATCCTCGCGCGGGCCACCACGGTCGCGCGGGCCACGATCGCGATCGAAGCGACCGCCGCCGCCTTCGGGGCGCGGACCACGATCCCCACGCTCGCCACGTTCCGGACGTTCGGCGAACGAACGCTCGTCGCCCGCGTGGTTCTCTTCGCGGCGCGGGCGCTGCGGGCCCGACGTGCGGGTCGTGATCGCGTTGAGCTTCTCGCCGAGGAGCTGCGCGAGCACGCGCCGACCCTGGGCCTTCTTGAGCATCTTCTCGAGGATCCCGAGCTCGAGGTCGCTCGGAGTCTGCGGGACCGCGCGGATCAGGATATCGACCGGATCCGGCGGCAGCTGCTTGCCGATCGGCGGCAGCGACGCGGCCGGAGTGCCGACGAAGATGTCGTCTTTCGGGAGGATGCGCTCTTCGGGTTTGATGCCGAACTGGAGCCGGATGAAGCGGAAGTTGCCGAGCTCGCGCGGGCCGACCATCGAGAGGGCGACGCCCTTCTTGCCGGCGCGGCCCGTACGACCGGTGCGGTGCACGTAGACCTCGGGCGACTCTGGCACCGAGAAGTTGATCACGTGCGAGAGGTTCGAGATGTCGATCCCGCGCGCGGCGACGTCGGTCGCGCACAGGAAGCGAAGGCTCTTGGCCTTCATGCGACCCATCACGCGCTCGCGATCCGCTTGCGACAGATCCGATGACAACGGCTCGGCGTCGAGGCCCTGCTTCTTCAAGAAGCGCGAGAGCATCGTCGTTTCGTCGCGCATGTTGCAGAAGATGATCGCGCTCTCGGGATTCTCTGCGTAGAGGATCTTGAGGAGGTCGCGGCTGCGCGCGATGCCACTGACGATGTAATACGCGTGGTGGATGTCGCTGACCGTCGTCGAGTCGCGCGACAGCGAGAGGTTTTCGGCGCCCTTCATGTGGCGCTTCGCGTAGCGCTCGACCTCGACCGGCATGGTCGCGGAGAACAACAGGGTCTGGTGCTTCTCGGGCAGGTTCGACGTGACGCGCTCGATATCCTCGAGGAAGCCCATCGACAGCATCTCGTCGCACTCGTCGAGCACGAACGTCGAGATGGTCTTGCAGTCGAG
>JANXOP010000292.1 GCA_025357755.1 Kofleriaceae bacterium
ACGCCGCGGCCGAGCAGACCTGCCGGACCTCCGACCGTGCCCGGATCCTGGCCCAACGCCATCACCACGCGGTCGTATACGCGACGACCCGGGTGCTCGCCCACCCCGATCGTCACTTCTACCTTGCCGTCTTCGAGCAACGTGATCGCGGTCGGAACCCCGAGCTCGACCTTGATTCCAAGCTCGTCGGCATGCGGGCCATACGAAGCACCGGGCTGTTGGTTCCGAGGCACGCGCGAGCCGATGTGGGTTTTTGCCAGGCGGTCGCGGATCAAGTTGGACACGCGCGCGCTGTCGCCCTCGGCGGTAGCCACCTTCAGCTGCTGCTCGAATTCTTCGGCGGTAACTTCGTTCACGGGCGTTCGCTCGTTGCGTCGGACCGTTTGGCCCTCTCCTACGACGTCAGCGTGGGAGCCGTGGAGCGCGGCATCCTCACCGGCCCACGCACCCGTGGGTGAGCCACCCCAGATCAACACCCGCTCACCACTGCGAAATTTCGTCGAAAGATCCGGATCGTCACCCGCAAGCAGTCGACCCCTCGCTCGAAGCTCGGCAAATGTCGCGTCACCCGCGATCGTCTTGGCGGGTGCGAAGTTCGTCGGGCCCATGCCACCCGCATTCTCGAAATGATTGCAGTAGATCCAGCGTTCGCCGCTGGCGGCCTTGACGCGAACTCGCAACTTCATGCTCGGGTAGGCCCAGGTGTCCTTTGCCGAATCAGTCAGCCGTTCGAGTGCGGCCGCTTCGGCGCGATACGCAGGGGTCTGAGTCTCGAGCCCGCCAACGAGCGTAGCGTCACCGAGGTCCTGACTCATCGCGTAGCTGTTCTGGTCAATCGAGTGTTCGCGCGTCCTGACACCCGGCATCGTTTGATCATCTGGCTTCTGCCCAGATCGCAACGCGCCACGGTTCGTCATCGGACCGTCATGAACAAATAGGACGAGCTCGCTGTGCGGATCACCGCTGATCCCTTCCTCGAAGCGAGTATGGCGATGCATCACACCACCGAAGCCTTCTCCGAGGTGGAGCACCTCGGTAGCGAAGTCCGCCTTCGCCTCGACGATTCCTTTGACGTAGGCCTCGAGCTTCGGCCGCAGCAGCCGAGCCGCTTCGGCGTAGCGTTTCGCATGACTGACGGTGCCTCGCGAGACCTCGTCCCCCGGCACTGCATCACGCACGCGTCCCGCACGAGCTCGCTCACGAATGACCAGCTCCTTGTCGGCCACCTTGATTCGCCACTGCCGCGCTGCCAGATCGTGGTGCTCGATCGTCACCAAGAGGCCGATCCGTTCGGCGTGTGCAAGCGCAGTCGCGATGTCCTCGGTATCACCCGCCCATAGACGCCCGCCCGGGACCTCCTGCTCGAGACCCGCAAGTCGAAACTGGACCTCCGCGAAACCCCAGCTCCGGACGCTCGCGACCTGTGCTTCTGCGCCGCGAATCCGGACTTCGATCTGGTCTGTGCTGAGGTGTTGGTCTTGGAGCGCCTTTGGATCGGCCAGCAGCGAGCGCCAGAATGCGAGCTCTTGCTCGAGCAGCTGATTGCTGGAGACCAGCAAATCGAGCTTCGCGTCGACCGTGCCTGCGTGTTCGAGCTTGCCGGCGAGTGAGAGCTGCTGATGGAAGCGACCGACGAGGTCTCCTGCCGTGCGTCCAGCGATCCGGAGCCGTTCGAGTCCCTCCCCGAGCCGGCCGTGAACGTAGTGCCCGAGCACGAGGGCTGCGCCATCCACCGCCCAGCCAGAGACCGTCTTTTCATCGACGATCTCTCCTTTCGCCGCAGCGAGCGCGCGATGCGATGCGTAGCCAACGGCCGCCGAGGTGACCATCTCTGCGGTGACCACGGTCCCCTTCGCGATTGCGACCTTCCATGCGCGTCCCTCGTGCTGCCACATCGCGAAGGCCTGCTCGTCGAGAACTCCCCAAGACCTCGCAATCGTGTGCAGCGGTTTCAGCGCCGCGAGCACGGCCGCGTTGGTGATGAGGTTCTCGGCGAACGACGCCCCGAATGAATTTCCATCCATCACCGTCTGGCCCTCCTGCGATTCGTGCAGCCCGCCCGACCGTCGCTACGTCCACGATCGTCGTCGCCCCACGCGCGCCCACGATGCCGGTCGCAAACTCACCGGCAATCGACGCGATGCCGGCCGATGCCGCTGCGAGCGCGACCATCACGCCGACATGAACGAGCACCGCTCGTACGTTGGCGTCATGAAGCGTGTCTTCAGCAGCGTCGAAGATCCATTGCTTCACATGGACGGGGTTCGCGACCTTCTTCAGTTGTTCGCGTGCCCGCTCGGTCTTTGCCGCCCGTGTATCCTTGAATGCGAACGTACGGGCGAACTCGAGGCCATCGCTCCGCGGCAATCCTTCGAACCGTCGCTCGGTCGCTGCACTGCTCGAGCTTGCGAGGAGGTCGTCGACTTTCTGGAGCTCGTAGATAAAATGGTCGAGGCTTACGGGCACGGTCTTCATGTCCGTAGAGAACAAGTTCGCCACTCCGGCCACGAAACCGCGATCGGCGGCTTCGATCGCCGCTCGTAACCCGCCGACGGCATGCTGGAGATTTGCGATCGAGGTCCGCATCTCGAGCCACTCCGCGGCGACCGACGTCATCTCGATCGCGTCTGCATCTGGCGCCTTACCCGATACTGATCGCGATCGGAGCTCGCCGGTCATCGCGGTGAGGCGCGCTTGCTCTGCTTCGAGCTCGTCGCTGCGGCCGCGTGCGGTCCACGGATCCACCGTTTCGGCTTGGCGCACCCCACCGACCGAGACCGCGATCCTGGTAGCCGAGCGCTCGAGCTGGCGAACGGCGAGCAACGGGCGTGCCGCGCGACACCGTTCGAGCGAAGTGCGAGCACTGTGTCCGAACATCGACGTCGCGACGACCTCTCGCAATTGATCGAGCAGTTGCATCGCAGGATGGGATCGATCGTCGCGGAGCACGGCATCCTTGGCTCCAGCTGCCTCGGCCAATGCGAGGACCAAGTTGATCTCGTCCAGCGCATCGCTGACGACGCCATGTTGAGCGATGAAGACGGGAGCCCATCGCCGGGTATCCTCGCGCGAGGCAGCTGAAATCCAGCTTCGCTTCGTGCGAATGAACTTGCCAACGAGGTCGAGCTGGCTCGTCAACGCGACCGGATCGAGCCGGTTCACGACCTCGGCGAGGATGGCCGAGCTGCTATCTAACGTATCGATCAACCCCGCTCGGTCTTCGATCATCGGGGGCTTTGGTGTCGAGAGGGCTTGCGCGAGTGCGACATCGTCGACATGCGTCGACCCGGCGATTCGCTCGAGTTGCGATTCCGGACCCTCGGTCGGCATGGTCGGCTCCAGTGCGCGAGTCGCAGGCAACGCGCGGGCCCATCGCACCGGAATCGAGATGCAGGGCCACGCGACCACGAGGCCGTAGGCATAGTCCGGCTTGCCCCACAGCGTCGTCGCCAGTTCCTCGAGGGTCGCGTCGGCGGGCTCGTCCACCTTCAGCCAATTCCACAAAGATGGATCGCTCGCACCGAGCCACTCGATCTTCGAAACCAAGCGTACGCCGTCACGCTGAACGTCGTGCGCCGTGGTTTTCACGCTTCGATGAGAGTGGTCCACCGTCACAGCGTCGCGCGAGCAGAGCGCCTCCCCGACCACCCGGTCCATCGGGTGGCTGGGAACGAGAGCTTGGCTGGTAACCCTGTCTCCGGTGCCTGCTTCGGTCACGTAGCGCGCGCTCATCCGAGCCAGCGACTGTTGGATCACCAGCGTGGTATCCGCGGCAAGCTCGATGCCGACGCTCGGAATCCAACCCATCGCGCCGCTCGTCGTCGAGTCCATCGCACGGTGACCGTCGATCACAGCCCACGGGTCGAAGGGATGCAGCAGCGCTGACCATCCCGCGGCATCGGGAACCGACAGCTGGATCGAGATCGATTCGATAAACGAGACCACGTCGTTCCACTGCAGTCGACTCGACCCCGTGCTCAACCGCGAGGCGGCAAGTTGCGAACGCAGGGTCGCGAGCAGCGCTGGGCGATGAAGGTCGAGATAGTGGGGCGCGTCATTGTGAAGGTCCATCCACGACCTGGCATCGGTCGTCTTGGCCCGTCGATCTTCGTTCTCGGCGGTCGGAACGACGACTGTTGCCGAGCGTAAGAAGGCGATCGCGCGCACGCGTAGCGCCTGATCGAATCTCACGAAGTGTGCACCGACCAAGTCTCCCATCCCGGGTCGATACGACTCGAGCCTGCGCGCAAGCGTACGGCGCTCGGTGCCATCGAGGGCCGAGAGCGACGACTCGAGGTCTGTCTCCTTCGCATCGACGTCGCGCTCTTGATCGACAGCGATGCGCTCGAACGTACGAGTGATCCTGGTCTCGCTGGTCTCCGGTTCCTGTACCGCGACGACCGCCGCCGGCGCACGGCGCGCGGCTGCTAGCTCGCGAGCCTTCCGTCGCTCCGTCCGATGAGCGAAGTCACCGAGACGGTGCCGCCGATCCGGGCCGAGTTGCCAGAGTGC
This sequence comes from Kofleriaceae bacterium, assembly GCA_025357755.1. Classification (GTDB taxonomy): domain Bacteria; phylum Myxococcota_A; class Polyangia; order Haliangiales; family Haliangiaceae; genus JABFXX01. Next base: position 4,513 of record JANXOP010000292.1, read on the forward strand.
GGTCATCAACACATCTTGCGGTTGGCGATGTGAAATGCGCGCCTGAAGGATCTTGATGTCCGCTGGCGGTAGCTCCTCGACGAGCTCGCGTAGTCTCGCTTCTTTTTGCGCGTAGGCTGCTTCGCTCGGATCGGAAACTGCGATTTGAAGTGCTCCGATGAGATCCTCTTCTTGCGCGATGGTCGCGTATCCCTTCGGTGGCTCCGCGGCCCTGACCCGAAGCTCACTCTCCTCGATCGATCGCGCGCTCTCTTCGATCTTGGCTGACGCCTCCGCTGGTGCGTCCTTTGCCAGCTCTTGCGCCCGCTCGTTTGCTCGTTCGGCATGCGCGATCGTTCGTTCGAGCTCCGCACGCTCGTGCTGCCAGCGCGGCAGATCGTTCGCCGTCCGCGCAGCCTCTAGCTTCGCGACCGCGGTTTCGACGAGCTTGGCGTGATGCGAGACCGAGCTCGCGGCATCGCGCGCACGTTCGGCCGGCGTCGGCTCGGCGCGGTGAGTCGTGGTGTAGCTGGTGCTTGTTGTTGGCCCTGCGTAGCTCCCGCTCCGGCTGGCATATTCTCCCATCCGGTTCGTTTCGGCCGACGCGAGCAAAGGTTGCGTCGGAGTCGATATGGCAACGATTCCAGTGGGTTGTGTCGTCCGTTCGCTCCATGGCGAGTGCGCGCGGCTTTTTCAGCGAGCTACGAGCGAATCTTGCGCCTGGCAGACACCAGAGGCGAGCTCGGCTTGCGAGCAGTCGAAGAAGAAGCTCCACCTGCGAACGTCGCCCACGTTCGCGCAGCTCGATGTTCGCGACGACCATTCCCGGATCGTCGTGGATCTATAGTCGCGGATCCAGGCAACGCCGAGCACGAACTCTCTCCGATTCACATCAGCTCGCGCTCGAGTGCCTCGAGCTGCGCGGCGGAGAAGACCTTGCTCGCGAGATCGCGAACGTTCTGCTGGCGCCGGCCAAAATGATGTCGGGTTCCAACCGTTGCCACCCTGCCGCTCGCGCTGCGGGTAGAAGACCTCGATCGCGAGACCACGAACGCTTTGCAGAGGCTGGTCAAAATTCGTGGTTCCAAAAGTATCAGCTTCGAACCGATACCCCGCCGACGTTCGCGGTCTCGCGTGGCGTGCGCCTTCACTCTTCGCCGCGACCAGGCACTTCGAGCTGATCTTCAAGCCGTACCGGCGCCAGCCTTCGCTCAGCAACCACGTCTTCGGCAACCACACGAACGGCGGCGGATAGCCCTTCGGCGCGGCGTAGTAGAAGCCGATCTTCTCGCGCTGCTTCCAGCCATCGAACGAGAGCGAGCTCGAGTACGGATCGACCTTCCACGGGTGCTCGAGCCGCTCGCGATCTGCACCGTGGTGGCGCCAGTTGTTGAGCACGTACGCGATGCAGTTGCGGACCTGGCGCGGCGAGGTGAGGGCGCGCGCGTGATAACGATCCGCGAACACCTGACCCCCCTTGCGACCGATGGCCGCATTGATCTGGCGCGCCGCCGAGATCGAGAAGGCCTGCATGCCTTTCCAGAGCGCCTTGCGGCTCGCTGCCTCGACGATCAGATGAATGTGCGTCCGCTGGATGCT
>JANXOP010000113.1 GCA_025357755.1 Kofleriaceae bacterium
CCACCAGGTCGCGCTCGGCCGCTTCCTCGAGTACCGCTTCGTGCCGCCCGACAACGGCATCGTCGAGCGTCTACACGTCCGGGCCGCGCTGACGCGGAAGAACTTCCTCTTTGCGGGCGCCGACTCTGGTGGTGAGCGCGCCGCCATCGCGTACACCATCCTTGGCTCGTGCCGCCTCGCTGGCGTGGATCCGCTCGAGTATCTCGCCGACGTCCTGCCGAAGCTCACGCGTCGGATCCGCTTGCTCGATCTGCCGTCGCTTCTTCCGTCGCGATGGGCTGCCGCGCGTGCGGCGACGTCCGCGACGTAGCCACCACCACGGCTGCCGGGCGCGCGCGCGCGGCGACGTCCGCGACCTAGCCCCCACCACGGCTACCGACCGCGATCAAGACGTGATCCCGGCGCGGTCCACCGGACGCTCACTTGGGCAATCGGATCGTGATGGCCGCGCTTTCTTCGGCAGATAACACCGTCGCCGGCGCGAGCGACAGCGATGTCAGCGTCGGCGCTGTGGTCGCCCTCGCGAGTGGCTTCTTCCACCAGTAGAGCCGTGCCGGTGTAACGCCGAGGCGGCGCGCGCAGGCCGCAAGCGGCTCGCGACTCGCATCGCAGAACTCGAGAATCTGACGAGCTGTGTCCGGAGTCCAAGTGTCGTTGGGATCAGGCAGTCGGCGCGTGGGCATCCAGCGAGCGTCGAGCGTCGTCAAGCCGCGTGAGGCGCCGCGCGGCACGAGTCTCGGGTGCGGTCGACCGGACGCTCACGAACGTCTTGGCTTCGAGTTCTGGCGTCAGTGCCAGACGCTCGACGATCTCGGACCAATGCTGTTCGAACGGATCCACGCGCGTTCTCCAGTCGCGGCGTGTCGCCAGCTGCGACGGCAGCTTGCCGCCGTCGACGTACTTGCGTGCGGTCTTTCGATCCATGCCGGCCTTCATCGCCGCGCGCCCCATCTGTCCGTGGTTGCTCATCTCCTCCATCAACTTCCTTACCTGGGCGTCGCTCGCTGGTCGCAACTGGCATGCTCTCCACTCCAGTGAAGAGCATGCCGCCGACCGCCGAGGCCGCCTCAGAAATGGGGCGATGTAATTGTCGCCAGCGGGGAGATGTAACTGTCGCTCAGCACTTCGACCGCTTTCACATCGTCGCGCACATGAACGCTGCGGTCGATCAGGTGCGCCGACGCGAGAACAAGCAACTGCGGCTCGATGGCGACGACCGTCTCGTCGGCTCGAAGCATCTCTGGCTTTACGGCGGCGGCTTGCCTGCGGACCGTTACGACCTCGCGGACCGAGTGGCGTTTGTCGAGCTGCGCGAATCGAATCTTTAAACGTCGCGAGCATGGGCGCTCAAGGAATCGCTTCGTGCCTTGTGGTCGCAACGATCGCGAGCGGCTGGTGAGCGATGGTGGCAGAGCTGGTACAGCTGGGCCGTCCGTTCGCAGCTTGCACCGATCAAGAAGGTCGCAGCTATAGTGGTTAGATCTCTATCCGACGAGCCACCTGCAAGCCGGATGAGCCAACTTAAAAGAGCTAGTATTAGAAGATGTACAAATGCCCGGTTTGCGGCAGCAACGAGATTCGCGGCTCCGAGCACTCGGTCGAGCGACCCGAGGGGAGTCCGATTTCGACGGTAAAAGAGTTCGAGTTTTTCTGCACGAACTGCAAGACGCTCGAGTCTCGTCGTGACAACCAAACCGACTTCGTTATTTGGCGTAGCCGTTGGGCGGAATGAGAGCAAACGGTGCGCGCGGCGATTTCGATTGCGGTCAACTCGGTTCTACAGCCAACATCGTGGGGGGGTACGCAACGTCGAAGAAATCGGGGGCATGAAGCCAACCGATGCGACCGAATCGCTTCTCAAGTGCGGCTCCGGCGTCGCTAGGATCGGTCTGAATTATCTCCTCGCCCTCGGTGCCGGCGATATCTGTGGGATCTGCAAATTTATTGCCCACGCAATTCACATAAAGCAGCTGTTTAAGGTTCGGTGAGGCGCAGATCGCGTCCAATCCTGTTTGTGTAATGCGATTAGCACTGATGTCGAGCAGGCGGACATTGCGAACGTGCGGCGATCTCGCCAGGGTTTCGATTGTCTCATCGTCAACCTGTTGGCCCGAGATGTCGATCGTAACGAGCCTGGCAATCGACACGTTCGCGAAGAGTTCCGGTCGCCGCACGACGTCTGTGAGCGAGACGTGCAGGATCGGGGCACGCGAAAACAGGTCGTTGGCACGTTTATCGAACTGTTCGGCATCGATTGTTATGTATTCGACGAAACCACGCATGAACTGAGGACGCTTGACGACGTCTCGATCGATGAGCTCTGCGAGCGGTTTGCGCCAGCTAAACGCTGCTGTCTTCAGGATCTGATCGCATCGATCCGACAGGGGCGCCCATTCGCGCACTCGTCTATGCTCGCGTCTCTTTTGCGCCAGCTCCAGCTGCGTTTCTATGAAATCGGCGCGATAGGCGTTCTGGTTTGCCCGCAACCATGCTGCGTACGCGCGCCGAGGCTGATCGGGCGCAGGAGAGTCAAGAATCGCGCGCATCAACGTGGGGTTTTCGATTTCTTCTGGCACGACATATGAAGCGTACCTCACATCACCTCGTTCTCTTCGGCCCGTGCTCAACCTAGATCAATTGTACCGATCGGTTTCTCGGAACGCGCACAGACGGCGTCCACGTACGGGAAATGGGTCAAGTCCCTTTTTTTGTGTGATTGCCTGAAGGGGAAACATCGAGATTCGTCGTCGGGTGATCGGTCGTCGGGTGATCGGTGGTCAGGCCGCAGCGGCGTAGGTGGTGTCGAGCAGGGACATGTCGAGGTAGGTCCGGTCGCCCCAGATGCTCGTCGTCTGGAGGGCGACCGCAGTGATAAGTCGGAGCGCGCTCTCGCGATCCGGGAAGGCGCCGATGGCGCGCGTGCGGCGTTTGATTTCGCCGTGAAGGCGCTCAAGACCGTTCGTCGAGCGAATGCGAATCCAGTGCTCTTCGGGAAACGCGAAGTAGGTGGTCGCGTCGTCGAAGCCTCGCTCGAGGCACGCGACCGCCTCGGGGAACTGCTTGACGAACCGAGTCCGGAATCCGCGGAGGTTCTTCTTCGCCTCGTCGATGCTGTCGGCGTGCAAGACGCTGACGACCTCGCGCGCGATGCGCTTCTGGTGTTGCTTCGGCACGTTCGAGAACACGTTCCTCGTGAGGTGCACCGTGCAGCGCTGCTGGCGAACCTCGGGCAGGATCTTCCGCGCGGCCGCGATGAGGCCGGCGTGCTCGTCGCGGATGAGCAGGCGGACACCGGAGAGCCCGCGCGCAACGAGCTCGGCGAGGAGGGTGGTCCAGCTCGCTTCGGACTCCGACACGCCGATGTTCACGGCGAGGAGGGTCCGGTACCCGTCGAGCCCGACACCGTACGCGACGAGGGCGGACACGTTCTCGACGGTCCTCGCCCAGCGCGCGTCGACGAAGGTCGCGTCGAGGTACACGTAGGGGAACGGCGTGGTGAGTGGCGTGTTGCGCAGCGCCGCGACCTCATCCTCAAGCCGCTTCGTCACGCGACTCACCGTCGAGCGGCCGACCTTCTTGCCGACCAGCGCGCTCGTGACGCCGGCCATGTCTCGCGTCGAGAGGCCGTTCACGTACGCCTTCGTGATGGCGTCGTCGATCTCTGGACTCCGCCGAGCATACCGGCCAAGCGGCGCGGTCGCGGAACCACCGGTGCGCGAGCGGCCCACGCGAACCTCGACCTCTCCGGATGTCGTCACGACCCGCCGAGGATAGTGGCCGTTCCGCATGTCGATGCGCTCGACACTGCGCTCGTATGGCCCCGCACCGATGAGTCTCTCCAACTCCTCGTCCAGCACGACCTGGATGGTCGCGCGCACTGCCTCGCGACATCGGTCGGAGAGGTCACGTTGGAAGTCTTCTTGCGTTGGCATCTCGAGGTCGATAAATTCAGGACGGGCGGATCGTTTTGGTCTGCTCATGGGGGG
>JANXOP010000360.1 GCA_025357755.1 Kofleriaceae bacterium
GATCATCTTGGGTTCTTCCTTGGCTTTGCCGAGGCCCATGTTGACCGAGATCTTGACGATGCGCGGGACCTGCATGACGGTGGAGTAACCAAACTCCTTCATCATCTGAGCCTTCACGGTGTCTTCGTAGGTCTTCTTCAGGCGCGGAGTCGTCTCGCGCTTGTACTTCGGCGCGGGACCGACGGGCTCTGCGCCCTTCTTCGGCTTTGCGCTAGCAAGACCCTTGGCAGCGGCCTTCTCGGCGCGCTCCTTCTTCTTCGCGTCGGCGGCGGCTTTTGCGTCGTCGGTGTTGTTGTCGTCAGCCATGGCGTCTTACATCCCAGCGGTGGGGAACTTGGTTCCCGACTTGGTGCCGGTGCGGACCTTGGAGTCCCCATCGGTGGTGAGTTTGGTACGCGTACCCTTGTTCAACTTCTCGTCGAACAACTGCACGTTGGAGATGTGGATCGAGCCTTCTTTGTCCACGATGCCGCCTTGCGGATTCTTCTGGCTCGGCTTCGTGTGGCGCTTGACCATCGCGACCTTCTCGATCACGACGCGGCTACCCAGGACGCTGAGGACCTTGCCGCGCTTGCCCTTCGACGAGCCAGCGATGACGACCACGAGGTCGCCCTTACGAATGTGTCCGGCCATCACAGCACCTCCGGCGCCAATGAGATGATCTTCATGAAGCGCTTCGCACGGAGCTCGCGAGCGACCGGCCCGAAGATACGGGTTCCGATCGGCTCGTTCTCCTTGTTGACGAGGACGGCCGAGTTGCCGTCGAACTTGATCGAGCTGCCATCCGAGCGAGCGAGCTCTTTACGCGTGCGAACGATCACCGCGCGAGAAACTTCGCCTTTTTTCACCTTGGCGCCCGGAATTGCTTCGCGGATCGACACGATGATGATGTCGCCGATGCCGGCGTAGCGACGACGCGAGCCGCCGAGCACCTTGATGCAGTACACCTTCTTCGCGCCGCTGTTGTCAGCGACATCGAGGACACTGGTCATCTGGATCATGACTAACGAGCTCCCTTGGCCGGAGCGACTTCGGCGCCGTTATCGGTCGAGTCGGTGACGAGCTCGATCGCGTTTTTGATCGTGCGGAGGATCCGCCAGCGCTTCGTCTTCGACATCGGGCGCGCCTCGATGATCTCGACGAGATCACCGACCTTGGCCTTGTTGTGCTCGTCGTGCGCTTTGTACTTCACGCGGCGAGTCACGAACTTGTGGAACCGACGGTCGCGGACGCGACGGATGACGGTGATGACCGCCGTCTTCTCCATCTTCGTCGAGGTGACGGTGCCCTGGATCGTCCGTCGCGAGCCACGCTCGTCGGAGCTGGGGACAGCGGTTTCAGCGGTAGCAGCAGCAGCGGCCATGACTATTCAGCCTTCTTCTTCGAGGGCTTCTTGGCCTTCGACTTCTTGTCGGTCGCTTCCGCAGCTGCGGGGGCTTCCGTTGCGGACTTCTTTTCGGCCTGCTTCTCGATGCCCACCGTACGACCGTTGAGGATCGTCAGGATGCGCGCGATATCGCGGCGCTTGGACTGGAGGAGCGCGGTCGACGTGACTTGGTTGGTGTACTGACCGAGCTGGAGACGGAACAGCTCGTCGCGGTTCGTCGCGAGTTGCGCGCGCAGCTCGTCATCCGAGTGATCGCGAAACGTGGTCATCGTAGTAGCGTGCTTGCTCATAGTGCAGACTCCCGCTTCACGAGCGCCGTCTTGATCGGCAGCTTGTGGTGCGCGCGATGGAACGCCTCTTTAGCGATCTCGAGCGTGCAGCCCTCGACCTCGAAGATGACGCGGCCGGGGCGGACAACCGCGACCCAACCTTCAACTGCGCCCTTACCGGTACCCATGCGGGTCTCGGCGGGCTTCCTCGTGAACGGATGGTCCGGGAAGACGCGGACGTAGATCTTTCCGAACTTCTTCACCGAACGAGAGATCGCGACGCGAGCCGCTTCGATCTGACGCGCGGTGAGCCAGCCCGGAGACGTGACCTGCAGGCCGTAGTCGCCGAACGAAACCTTATCTCCGCCCTTTGCATAGCCACGGAGGTGGCCCTTCTGCATCTTGCGGAACTTCGTGCGCTTGGGAGAAAGCATCGACATACAGAGATTCCTTAGCTATTGCGCGACGGAGCTTGGACCTGCGTCTTGCGCGCGGTCGGGAGGACTTCGCCGTGGAAGACCCACGCCTTGACGCCGATCGAGCCGTACGTCGTGTGAGCTTCGGTGAAGCCGTATTCGATGTCTGCACGGAGGGTGTGCAGCGGAACGCGACCTTCCTTGTACCACTCACGACGGCACATCTCGGCACCGCCGAGACGACCGGCCGAAGCGACCTTGATGCCCTTCGCGCCGAACTTCATGGCGGTCTGGGTGGCCTTCTTCATCGCGCGACGGAACGCGATCCGACGCTCGAGCTGGGTCGCGATGTTCTCGGCGACGAGCTGCGCGTTGGTCTCGGCCTTACGCACTTCGATGATGTTGAGGAAGACCTCGTTCTCCGTGAGCGCCTGGACGTCCTTCTTGAGGGTCTCCACGCCCGCACCACGCTTGCCGATCACGATGCCGGGGCGCGCGGTGTGGATGTTGATCTTGGCCTTGTTCGCGGCGCGCTCGATCTCGATGTACGAGACGCCCGCGTGCTTCAATTTGTCCTTGATGAACTTCTTGAGCTTGAGGTCCTCGTGGAGCCACTTCGCGTAGTTCTTGTCCTCGTACCACCGCGACGACCACGTCTTGATGATGCCGAGGCGAAAGCCGATCGGATGCGTTTTCTGGCCCATGATTATTTCTCGTCCGTGACAACGACGGTCAGGTGCGACGTGCGGTGATTGATGCGGTTGGCGCGACCCATCGAGCGGGGCATCCAACGCTTCGCGATCGTGCCGCCATCGACGGAGATCAGGTGAATGCGGAGGGTCTCGACCGACGCGTCGCCGCCCGAGCGGTCCTCGGCGTTCGCCGCGGCGCTCTTGATCGCCTTCGAGATGATCGCCGCTGCCTTCTTCGGCATCAGATCGAGGAGGCCAACGGCCTCTTCCACCTTCTTGTTACGGACGACGTTCGCGATGACGCGCATCTTGCGCGGCGACATCGAGATTCCACGAACCAAGCAAGTTGCCTGCATGACTATTTCTTCCGCTCGCCGGTGTGACCGTGGAACGTGCGCGTGTGCGAGAACTCGCCCAGCTTGTGACCGACCATCTGCTCGGTGACGTGCACGGGAATGAACTTACGGCCGTTGTAGACGGCGAACGTGATGCCGACCATGTCCGGGATGACCATGGAGCGGCGCGAGTAGGTCGAGACCACGCGACGCGCGGGGTTCGATTCCTTCATGGCCACTGCCATCTTCTTCGGCAGGTACTTGTCGACGAACGGACCTTTTTTGAGTGAGCGCGGCATCTTCGTTACTTGCTCCGGCGGCGGATGATGAACTGCTCGGTCCGCTTGTTGTGACGAGTCTTGAGGCCCTTGGTCTTCACGCCCCAAGGAGTGCACGGATGACGACCACCAGAGCTGCGGCCTTCGCCGCCGCCCATCGGGTGATCGACGGGGTTCATCGACACGCCGCGCTGATGCGGGCGGATGCCGAGCCAACGCCGACGACCGGCCTTGCCCCACTGGATGTTGCCGTGCTCGCTGTTACCGATGACGCCGATCGTGGCGCGGCAGTCGATGTGGACGCGACGCATCTCGCCCGAAGGCATGCGCAGCGTGGCCCAATCGCCCTCTTTCGCCATCAACGTGACCTTGGTGCCGGCCGAACGGCCGACCTGCGCGCCGCGGCCGATCTTGAGCTCGACGGCGTGGATGTCCGTACCGACCGGGATGAACCGGAGCGGGAGACAATTGCCCGACTTGATGTCGGCCGAGTTCGCCGAGATGACCTGGTCACCCACGACGAGCTTCGCCGGAGCGAGGATGTACGCCTTCTCGCCGTCCAGGTACTGGATCAGCGCGAGGCGCGCCGAGCGGTTCGGATCGTACTCGATGCCGAGGACGACCGCGGGCACGCCGGTCTTGGTGCGCTTGAAGTCGACCTTGCGGTACCGCTTCTTGTGACCCGCCGAGCGGAAGCGCGACGTGATGCGGCCGTGGTTGTTACGGCCCGCGGCGTTCGCCTTGTGCTCGAGCAGGCTCTTCTCGGGCTGGCTCTTGGTGATCTCCGCGAAGTCCTGCGTGGACATGCCACGACGACCGGGGGAGGTAGGCTTGTAAAAACGAATAGCCATCTTAGACGCCCTCGAAGAACTCGATGTTGTCGCCGGGCTTCAGCGTGACGAACGCCTTCTTCCACGACGGACGCTGACCCGAGAAGCGGCCGACCCGCTTCTCTTTGCCGCGCACGACGAGCGTGCGGACGTCGACCACGGTGACCTTGAACAGCTCCTGCACCGCGCGGCGCACGTCGATCTTGTTCGCGTCACGCGCGACTTCGAACACGACCTTCTGGCTGTAGGTATCGCCTTCGGCGGGCGGGGTGGCAGCGCCACCCGTCTCGCGAAGACGCGCGCTCTTCTCGGTGAGGAGCGGACGCTTGATGACTTGTTGCGGGGTGCGCGACATTAGGCAGTCTCCGTCTTGTCAGCCTTGGGACCCAACGCCGCGTGAATCGCATCGAGGCTCGCCTGCGTGAGGACGAGCGTGTCGTGGCGAAGGATGTCGTAGACGTTGAGGCCTTCGGGAGCCAGCCACTGCGACGACGCGAGGTTGCGGCTGGCGCGGACGAGGTTCTCGTTGGTCTTCGCGTCGACGACGAGCGCGTTGCCCTTGAGCTTCTTCATGCCCAGCGAATTCAGCGCCGCGTAGACCGTCTTGGTCTTGCCATCGGTGGTGAAGTTATCGAGGACGATGATCTTCGACTCCGACGCGCGGAGCGAGAGCGCGGCGCGGAGCGCTGCCTTCTTCGCCTTGCGCGGCAGGGCGTAATCGTAGCTGCGCGGACGCGGACCCTTGACCGAGCCGCCGCCCACCCAGTGCGGCGCCTGGCGGCTACCCTGGCGTGCTTGGCCAGTGCCCTTCTGCTTCCACACCTTCTTCGCAGAACCGCGGACTTCACCGAGGCGCTTGGTAGATGCGGTTCCGGCACGGCGGCGCGCGAGCTGCCACTTCACAACTTCCCAGAGAAGATGCTCGTGGATCTCGGCACCGAAGATCGAGTCGTCAAGGTCGACAGACCCGACGCTCTTACCGGTGAGATTTTTGACTTCGAGTTTCATGGCTGACTCTTTTTATCCGGCTAACTCAGGTCTTGATTTCGACGTCGACGCCGGCCGAGAGGTCGAGCTTCATCAGGGCGTCGAGGGTCTGCTGGGTCGGCTCGAGAATGTCGAGGAGCCGCTTGTGGGTGCGGATCTCGAACTGCTCGCGCGACTTCTTGTCGGTGTGCGGCGACCGCAGCACGCAGTACTTGTTGATCTTGGTCGGCAGCGGAATCGGGCCAGCGATCTTGGCGCCGGTGCGCTTCGCGGTCTCCACGATCTCGTTAGCGCTCTGATCGAGCAGCTTGTGATCGTAGGCCTTGAGACGGATGCGGATGCGTGGGGTCGTCATAGATGTCCTAGTTACTTCTTGGCCGGCTTGGCGGCCGGAGCGGCGGCGGCTGCCGGCGCGTCCTTCTTCGCAACTGCTTCAGCAAGGATCTTGGTCACCACGCCGGCGCCGACCGTCTTGCCACCTTCGCGAATCGCGAAGCGGAGGCCCGCTTCACACGCGATGGTCGAAACGAGCTCGACTTCGATCTTGATGTTGTCGCCCGGCATCACCATCTCGGTGCCTTCGGGCAGCGTCGCCGTTCCCGTCACGTCCGTCGTGCGGAAGTAG
>JANXOP010000396.1 GCA_025357755.1 Kofleriaceae bacterium
GTCGGTCGTGTTCAACCCGGTGGATGTCGCTGACAACCTCAAGAAGTCGGGCGGCTTCATCCCGGGTATTCGTCCCGGTAAGAACACGGCGCAGTACATCGAGCGCGTGCTCTCGCGGATCACGTTCGCCGGTGCGCTCTACCTCTCGGTGGTCTGCATGATCCCGGCACTCCTCCAAAAGTACTTCGCGGTGCCGTTCCAGTTCGGCGGCACCGGCCTGTTGATCGTCGTGGGTGTCGCGCTCGACACCGTCCAGCAGATCGAGTCGCACTTGATCACGCGCAACTACGAAGGCTTCAGCGGACCGAAGGGTCCTCGGATCCGCGGCCGCATCGCGGCTCGTCCCCGCTGATCGGCTGTCGTGCGGATCGTTTACAAGTCTCCCGACGAGCTCAAGCTCATGCGGGAATCTGCGCTCGTGACGGCCGGGATCCTCGATGATCTCTGCGCCGCCGCGGTGCCAGGCGCGTCGACCTGGGACCTCGAGATGATCGCCCGTGCGGGCATCGCGAAGCACAAGGTGAAGAGCGCGTTCCTCAACTACGCCCAGCCGCCGTACCCCGCGGTGCTGTGCACCTCGATCAACGAGGTCATCGTCCATGGCATCCCGCGCAAGGACGAGATCCTCAAAGACGGCGATATCATCGGGATCGACTTCGGCACGTTCAAGCACAGCTTCTGTGCGGACACCGCCCGGACGGTCTGCGTCGGGAAGGTTTCGCCCGAAAAGCAGAAGTTGGTCGACACGGCGCGCGGCGCGCTCGAAGCAGCGATCGCCCTATGTGTCGCAGGCAACCGTTTAGGCGACCTCGGCCACGCGGTCCAGAGCTATGCGGAAGCACAGGGTTATTCGGTCGTCCGCCAATTTGTCGGGCACGGGATCGGCCGGCAGATGCACGAAGACCCCCAAGTTCCTAACTACGGCGAGGCCGGTAGTGGCAAACGCCTGAAAACCGGCCTTGTCATCGCTGTTGAACCCATGGTAAACGCCGGGTCCCCTGACGTAGAGGTTCTTGAAGACGATTGGACAGCCGTGACCAAAGATCGCTCGATGTCAGCACACTTCGAGCACACGATCGCGATCACTGACGACGGTCCATGGGTACTAACAAGAGCGACTTCCACTCCAGGAAATCCCGGCGCTTAAGCAGATAGAAGCAGAGAAGATCATGAAGGTAAGAGCATCCGTCAAACCGATTTGCCCGCAGTGCAAGATGATCAAGCGCAAGGGCGTCGTTCGCGTTATCTGCACAAAGCCCAAGCATAAGCAGAGGCAGGGTTAGTCATGGCTCGCATCGCCGGCGTCGATCTCCCGCGTAACAAGCGGATGGAAATCGCACTCACGTACATTTACGGCCTCGGCCGTCACGCAGCGAAGGTCGTGCTCAACGCGGCCGGCGTCTCGCCCGACAAGAAGAGCGACGACCTCGACGAGTCGGACGTTCGCAAGATTCGCGATGCGATCGAAGCGAACTTCCGTGTCGAGGGCGATCTTCGTCGCGACATTCAGCTTTCGATCAAGCGCCTTGTCGACCTCGGCACGTATCGCGGCACGCGTCATCGCCGCAACCTGCCGGCGCGCGGTCAGCGCACGCATACGAACGCACGTACCCGTAAGGGCCCGCGTCGTATGGCAGTCAAGAAGATGGGCGCCGTCACCAAGAAGTAATGAGCTGAAAAATGTCCACTACGAAGGTCAAGGCGAAGAAGAAGGTCCGGAAGAACATCCAGACCGGCGTCGCGCATATTTCTGCGACGTTCAACAACACGATCGTTTCGATCACAGACGTCAGCGGAAACGTTGTCGCGTGGTCGAGCTCCGGCACCTGCGGGTTCAAGGGCTCGCGCAAGTCGACGCCGTTCGCGGCGCAGCTTGCTGCCGAGGATGCCGCCAAGAAGGCGATGGAGCACGGCGTTCGCAACGTCACCGTGTACGTCAACGGCCCGGGCTCGGGTCGCGAGTCGGCGCTCCGCGCGCTGAACGCCGCTGGTTTCAAGATCAACCTCATCCGTGACGTCACGCCCGTTCCTCACAACGGTTGCCGTCCTCGCAAGCGTCGCCGGGTTTAAGGGATTTAGTTATGGCTCGTTATATCGGTCCCGTTTGTCGCCTTTGCCGGCGCGAAGATATGAAGCTCTTCCTCAAGGGAGAGCGCTGCTACACCGACAAGTGCGGGTACGAGCGTCGCTCGTATCCGCCGGGTCAGCATGGCCAGAACCGTCGCCGCAAGCGCTCGGACTACGGCGAGCAGCTGCGCGAGAAGCAGAAGGTCAAGCGCATCTACGGCATCGCCGAGAAGCAGTTCCGCGGCTACTACCACAAGGCGCTCCGCATGCCGGGCGTCACGGGTAACACGCTGATCCAGCTCCTCGAGCGCCGCCTCGACAACGTCGTGTACCGCATGGGCTTTGCCTCGGATCACGCCGAAGCGCGCCAGCTCGTTCGTCACGGTCACTTCACCATCAACGGCAAGAAGGTGAACATCCCCTCCTACCTCGTTCGCCCGCGCGATGTCGTGCAGGTGAAAGAGCTGTCGCAGAAGATCGCACGCATCAACGAGGCGCTTGCCGCGGTTGATCGTCGTGGCGTGCCGGGCTGGATCCAGCTCGACAAGGAGAACTTCCGCGGCGCCATCGCGCAGCTCCCGTCTCGCGAAGACGTGACCCTGCCGATCCGCGAGCAGCTGATCATCGAGCTCTACTCGAAGTAGTTTCTGCGAGTCCTGGACCGGGCTTCGAACCCCCGGCCACTTCCGGACCGAACTTTTTCGGTCCTCACTTGGCTGTGATGAAAGCAGCCGATCCTAGGAGATACGAATATGGAACCGACCCCCGAGCAGACCGCCTTCATGGCGAAGAACTGGCGCGACCTGATCCGCCCGCGTACCCTCGAGATCGAGGAGCGCAGCGAGACCTACGGCAAGTTCTCTTGCGAGCCGCTCGAGCGTGGCTTCGGCACGACGCTCGGCGTCGCGCTCCGTCGCATCCTGCTCTCGTCGCTCCAGGGCGCCGCGATCACGCACATCGCGCTCGAGGGCGCGCTGCACGAGTTCACCGCGCTCCCCGGCGTTGTCGAAGATGTCACGGACATCATCCTCAACCTCAAGGAGACGCTCTTCAAAGTCGAGCACGACAAGACGTACACCGTCCGCATCGACAAGCACGGTGAAGGCCTCGTCACCGCCGGCGACATCACGCTCGTCGACGGCGTCACCTGCCTCAACCCGGATCACAAGATCTGCACGCTGTCCAAGGACGGCAAGATGGCGATGGAGATCACGATCTCCACCGGTCGCGGCTACCAGCCGGCCGAGCGCCACTCGCAAGAGCTGGCGGTCGGCACCATCGCGATCGACGCGCTGTTCTCGCCCGTCCGCAAGGTCAACTTCATCGTGACGAACGCACGTGTCGGTCAGCAGACCGATTACGACAAGCTCACGATCGAGTGCTGGACCAACGGCTCGGTCCGCCCGGATGACGGCGTCGCGTACGCCGCGAAGATCCTCAAGGAGCAGCTCAACCTCTTCATCAACTTCGAAGAGATGGCCGAGCCCGTGGAAGCCCCGCGCGACGAAGCCGCCGAGAAGCTCAACGAGAACCTGTGGCGCACGGTCGACGAGTTGGAGCTCTCTGTCCGCTCGGCGAACTGCCTCCAGAACGCCAACATCAAGTACATTGGCGAGCTCGTTCAGAAGACCGAGAGCGAGATGCTGAAGACCAAGAACTTTGGCCGCAAGTCGCTCAAAGAGATCAAGGAGCTCCTCGCCGAGATGGGCCTGCAGCTCGGTATGAAGCTCGACAACTGGCCGGGTCCGAACCCGCTCAAGAAGCCCTAAGCAGAGAGCTAGAGAGAATCGTCATGCGTCATCGCAAACAAGGTCGTAAGCTCGGTCGCAAGTCCCCGCACCGTAAAGCCATGTGGAACAACATGGTGACCTCGCTCCTGCTTCACGGCCGGATCGAGACCACGGAAGCCAAGGCCAAAGAGCTCCGCATGTTCGCCGACCCGGTGATCACGTGGGGCATCTCGGTCCACGCGCTCATCGCGAAGGGCGACGCCACCACGGCCGACGAGAAGGCACAGATCATCCACGCGAAGCGCCAAGCGCGCCTCACGGTGAAGACGCGTGACGCTCTCGATCGTCTGTTCACGGAGATCGGTCCGCACTTTGCCACCCGCAAGGGCGGTTACACGCGGCTCCTCAAGACGCGCACCCGCAAGGGCGACGCCGCTCCGATGGCGTTCGTCGAGCTCGTCGGCCTCGGTCCGACGTTCGCCGCTGCACCTGCGGCGTAATCGTCGCTAGTTCGACAAAATCGATTAGCAAAAATTCACGATGATCTGTGATACCCGCCGCAGGCGGGTTTTCGCTTTTCGGTATACACGCTCCACGCGACGGACTATCACCGTCGCGTTTTTCGCGCGTTTACTTACCCGGAGATGTTCATGCGTTTGACCTCGCTGATCGCCGTTCTTTCTCTCGCCGCCGCCTCCTTCGCTGCCGCCTGCCGCAGCGATAACAACAACACCGCTGATGGCCAAGGCAGTGGCAGTGGCAGCGGCAGTGGCAGCACCACGACGGTCAAGGACATCCAGAGCGACTCGATGGCGCCTGGCACGGCGGTCACGTTGAACAACGTGGTCGTCACCGCGGTCGACACCTTCGGCGACAAGACCGGCGATATGTGGGTCGAGGACATGGGCGGCGGCAAGCGCTCGGGCGTCCACGTCTTCAAGGGCACCGTCTCCGGTGGAGCGGTCTCGGTCGGCGATGTCGTCAACATCACCGGCGGCATCAAGGCCGAGTTCGCGTTGACCGGCTCGAACGCGGACAACACGGGCCGTACGACGACCGAGCTCGAGCCCGCGTCGTCCAGCAGCACGATGACGGTCACGAAGACCGGCGCGACCGCGACGATCACGCCCGACAAGGTCGACGCGCTCGCGATCGGCCAGATGTATGACGGTACGATGTCCGCCCTCGGTGGCGGCGCGGCGTTCACCAACGCGTGGGAGGACTGGGAAGGCGTCCTGGTCGAGCTCGACAACGTGTCAGCGGCGAGCGCGGCAAAGACCTTCAGCAAGGCGACCCCGACCCCCGTGGATAGCTTCGCGCTCAAGATCACCGGTGTCGCCAAGATGGAGGGCACGATGACCGACATCGCGATGATCCCCTACGGCGCGTGCTTCGGGCAGCTCACGGGTGTCGTCGACTACTTCTACGACTACCTCGTGCTTCCGCGCACGGCGGCTGACTTCAACACGACCGGTACGGCGTGTCCGGCTGCGGAAACCTCCTGTGCCGACAACATCGACAACGATGGCAACGGCTTTACGGACTGCGCGGATAACGGCTGCGTGGTTGCTTCGGCATCTTGCCGCTCGGCCACGACGATCAATTCGATCGACACGGCAACGACGCTTCCCACGACCGGGCAGGAACTCGGCTCGTCCGAGTCTGTGTGCGTGACAGCAGTCGCCAACAACGGCCAAGATTTCTGGGTCGCTAAAGGTCCGGGCGTGGCGTCGGCGAGCAATGGCATCTACGTCTTCGGTGGCGGGACCCCGCTCGCGACGGGCATCGCGGTGAACACCAAGGTCGATGTGATCGGCACCCCCAAGCCGTTCAACAACGATACGACCGGGAATTCGCTGCTCGAATTCAACGAGCTCGCAGCGACGTCGCAAACAGGCGCTTGTACTGTAACTCCGCTTCTCGCACAGACGGCCGCGAACCTTTCGATCGATGCGAACGGTAAGCTGATGGTCGGCACACTCGTCCAGATGACGAACGTCGCTGTCGTGACGATCGGCACCACCGCGAATCACTTCGCTGGCACGATGAAGCAGGCGGGCACAACGTTCGAGTATCAATCGAACATCTTGACGACGGACTACGTGGCAGCCGATGTGAAGTGCTACGCGTCGGTCACGGGCATCTGGACCTACGACGTCTACAACAACGCGTACTCGCTGCAGCCGCTCCAGGGCGGCGCGGTTGGGACCGGCACGTGTAACTGAGCTTAGTCGCGCCGCTCGTCGGCGTGGATGCTTTCCGCCACTGCGGTACACCTACCGGGTGTGAAGCGTGCCCGCCGTGACCACACCATCTTCGATGGATGTGCTCGATGTCGTGTAGGTGCCGTCAGCTGTGTTCACACGAATGCGGCCCCAACCGCCACCCCCACCACCGGCGGTCAGAAAATCGTAGCCCGCGAACGCTAAGTCGAAGCCCGCCGTCGCTACTCCCCCGAGCTTGGCGCCGTTTCCGCCGAGCGCGCACATCGCACTCGCGACCGTGCATGCCTCCGCCCCATCGCCACCTTGGACGCTCAATTTGGCGGCTGTACCGAGCGAAACAGAAGGAGCTTCAAGAAGGATCGCGCCTCCGCCGCCACCGCCCCCGATCGTATACCCGGTTGGTTGGTACGGCAGAATGCGACCTGGGGAACCATTCGCATTGATCGCTCCCTCGATCGATATCCTGGTGCCGCTCGAGATTTGGAAGGCTCCGCCGCCCAAGGTTGGGTAGTCCAGGATGTTGCTCGTACCGGCGTAAACGTCCGTCCCGCCCTGGCATCCACCACGGAGTGGCACCAGCGAATCGTGTCCAATGGCAGCACCATAGGTTCCTCCAACCACGTGTCCAGTTACAGCTCCGCCGCGAGCTCCATCGGTTGCGTTCCCCCCACCACCGCCGCCGGACGAGACAATGCCGCCTGCCTCCGAGAGCTGACCGTTACCACCGTCACAGCCGGGGAGCGTCACACTCCCGACCAACCCGCTGACGTTGATAGGCCCCGTGATCGTTACGTCGCCGCGCGCCACCAGAGCGAATGCAGCTTGATATGGAGAGACTCCGCTAGCGCCGTATCCAATTATGTTGGCGCTCGCGATACGAGCTTTGTTGACCACGAAGACGCGAATCGGAGCGCCCCCATTTGGGGCAGGAACTGCGAAGCTCGGCACGGTCACCGGAGTGTCGATATGGTTGGTCACCTCGCCGGTGTCGACGTGAAAATAAGCGTCTTCCAGATCGATATCCGGTGGGTCGGGAACCATGTCCGCGTACTGGGAGAGCGTGTTTGAAGCGTCTATGTCGCGGCATCGCGGCTGATCTTCGAAACAACCGAGAGGGCAGCTGGTTGCCGAAGTCTGCACACCAGACGCATCACACACCGCAACGACGCCATTCTGGCAAACGGTTTGATTCGCTTCGCAGATCCGACATCCGGTCCCCTCATCGCAGCCATGCGCGCACTGCGTTTCGACGTATCCAGTGCCTGTGTCATTGCACGTCAATGCCGAGTCGCCGGAGCACTTGCCGAACTCGCCGGCCGTGCACGTGACCGCGATGCACACGCCAGCGGTTCCGCCGATCGAGCCATCCGCATCGCAGTACGGAAATGCCGGGTCGATGCACGTGGAGTTCTGACAGTGATAGGCAGGATTCTCTTTCGTGCAGGCTGCGGAGCCGAACGAGAGACCCAGGAACAACGACCAACAACGCCACTGGTTCATGGTGCGAGCATATACGCGAGGTTGAAGCTTCATCCACCCGCTATCGGCACTCGCGCGGAGGAGTTGCGTGGTTTTTTCTGTCCGGGAGCGCCCGAGTTTCGGGCGGATACGTCCGCTCGACGGACGACTCGGACATCCGCGATAGAGCTCTCGCGAAGTTGCGAATGGAACGGCGCGTGCTTCAGCGCGAGACCGTATCGTTCGATCACGAGATCCTCGTCGAGCTATTCCGGAATCGACCGGAGCTTGCTGTCGAACTGATCGCGGTGAGCGTTGGATTCGACGCGCGACTAGATCGCGTGGAGCTCGGCTCGATCGATCTCTCGCAAGTGATCTCCGTCGAGTACCGGGCGGATGCAGTCGTGCTGCTACGTGATCGCGCGAACGACGTGATCAGTGCAGTCGTCGTCGAAGTGCAAACGACGACTGATGTGGCGAAGCACCTGAGCTGGCCCCAATACATCACGGCGTTGCGTGCGCGAGAGGGATGTCCGGTGATGCTGCTCGTGGTGGCGACCGACGACAAGGTCGCGCGATGGGCGAGAAAGCCGATCGAGACCGGCCATCCGAAGTTCGTACTAGAGCCGGTCGTGATCGGGTTCGACGACGTGCCGACGGTGACGGGCGCACCGAATGAAACGCACGAGTTAGCGGTGCTCTCGACGTTGGCGCATCCTACCGTCGAGGCCGCGCGGGTCGCGCTCGCCGCGATTCAGGCGCTGCCCGCGGACCGAAGTACCCTGTACTTCGACTTGATCCTTCGAGCGTTGGACCCCGTGTGCAAGGCAGTCATCGAGGCTGAAATGATGGAGAACTACGAGTTCCAGAGCGCCTTCGCGAAAAAGTTCTACGGCCAAGGTCGCGACGAGGGTCGTGAAGAGGGTCGCGAGGCTGGAGAGCTCGACGGCGCGCGGCGCGCGATCCTCTAGCTGGCGCGATTGCGGTCGGTTGCGACTCTGGAGCAACTCGGGGAAGTGCTAGCCACTAACGTGGATCAGACGCAGCTCGAGCAGCTGCACGCCGCCTTGGCCGACGTGCGTGCAGGTAGCCCAGCGCAAGACCTGATCGATGCGTTCATGGCGAGCTCTGCGGGCTAGCGCTTCGCCGGCGAAGGGCGGCGGGTGCTCGCGCTACGTGGCGCTCGAGCTCGGTGCTGCAGATTTTGCGAAGCCAGTCGTCGCGACCTCTCGAGCGTACCGCTGGGCGCCGTCGGCGATAGCCGCACGAGTACGAAGGCCCGGCCCTGCATGAAGCTGTCAGACCTGGGTGGTATGCCCAGCGCATGCCTGGGAATGGTGTAGCGGCGGGCGCGAGCTACGGCGACCTGCTGGTGACGTCGCTCATCGTCCTCGGCGTGGTGTGCGTGGTGGCGTTCGTGGCGGTCCGGTTGTTCGGTCGGCTGTTGTCGACGGGCAGGGCGCGGGGCGCGAATCTGATGACCGTCGTGTCGCGCATTCCGCTCGAGCCGCGGCGGTCGCTGTATGTGGTCGAGGTCGCGGGCAAGACGCTGCTGGTCGGTACGAGCGAGATGGGGCTGTCCGTGCTGACCGAGCTCGATGGCAAAGAGGTCGAGGCGCGCAAGACGCTGCAGCCGAGCTTCGGCGAGCTCGTGCGTGCCGCGTGGATGCGGCGCAAGGGCGTCGCCCCTGCGCCTGCGCCCGCGCCCGCGCCCGTGGCAGAGGTGATTCCCGAAGCCGCAGCAGCGGAGCAGCTCGCCGAATGACGAACGCGGTCCTGCTCGCGCTGGTCGCGATCATTCCTCTCGTCGTGCTGACACTGACGAGCTTCGTGAAGATTTCGGTCGTGTTGTCGCTCGTGCGGAACGCGATCGGCGCGCCAGATGCGCCGTCGGGCTTGGTCGTCACGGGGCTGTCACTGATCCTCACGTTCTTCGTGATGTCGCCGGTGGCGATCGAGATGGTCCGAGCGGCGGGAACACCGGCCGCGCCGAGCGCGCCGGGGCCTGCTCCCACACCTGGCCAGCCGCCGACCCCGGTCGATGCGTTGCGCGTGCTCGTACCCGCGGAGTACCAGCCGCAGCTCGATGCAGCAGAGCGCGGCATCGCACCGCTGCGCGCGTTCTTGGTCAAGCACTCGGCCGAGAAAGACCGCGCTACGTTTCGCGAGCTCGGCACCAAGCTCGGCCACGAGGTCCAGGGCGACGAGGTGTGGGTGATCGCGCCGGCGTTCGTGACGAGCGAGCTGCGCGAGGCATTCACGATCGCGATCCTGATCTTCATTCCGTTCCTGGTGATCGATCTGGTGGTGGCGCTCGGGTTGGCGTCGCTCGGGTTGGCGTCGACGAATTCGCAGACGATCGCCCTGCCCTTGAAGCTGTTGTTGTTCGTCGCGGTGGACGGCTGGCGGTTGTTGCTCGAGAGCCTGCTGCGGGGCTACGTGTGACCGCGAGCGTGATCAGCGTGGTGCGCGAAGGGATGTTGCTCGTGCTGCTGCTCGCGGCACCCGTGTTGGTCGCGGCGCTGATCGCCGGTATCGTGACTGGCCTCCTGGGCGCATTCACGCAGATCCAGGATCCGGCGGTCGCGCTGGTGCCGAGGGTCGCGGCGGTCGGGGCAGCGATCGTGATCTTCGCGCCTTCGATCGGGCACCAGATCGTCGCGTTCGCGGACAAGTTGTGGCCGTTGATCACGGCAGCGGGCAGCGTAGGAGCGAGTTAAGTGTCGCCGTGGCTCGTCGTCGTGCTCGGCCTGCGTGGTGCGGTCGCGATCGCGGTGGTCACCACGTTTGTCGGCGGCATCCCGCGCGTCGTGCAGGGCGCGCTGGCGCTCGCGCTCGGGGTATGGTCCGCGTTGATCGTCGCACCGGTCGTGGGACCCTTGACGAGCTCGGGTATCCCGTGGGAGCTCGCGGTACGCGAGGTCGTGATCGGCGCGACGCTCGGCGTCGTCGCGGCGGTGCCACTGCTGGCGGCGATGGCGGCGGGCCGGCTCGTCGACATCGCGGGTACCGGCAAGGCGCAGGGGCCGTACACGGCGCTGTTCGGCGTGCTCGCAGCTGCAGTGTTCGTCGGGATCGATGGGCATGTGATGGTGATCGAGTCGATCGTGACGAGCCATCAGAAGATTCCTGCGCTCGCGACCACGCAGGCGAACGTGATCGGTGCGCTGGCGGGGCTCGTGCCGACCGCGGTGCGCCTCGCGGTGCCGTGGCTCGTGACCGCGGCGGTGGTGCAAGTTGCGGCGGGGGCGGGCGTGCGCGTCGCGGCGCGAGCGAGCGCGAACGTACCCGGTGCCGTCGCGGTGCCTGCAGCCCTCGTGATGATGACCGCGAGCCTCGTCGCGACACTCGCGGTCGCGATGGCCGCGGTGTTCCGGCACGTGCTGTAGTCGTGATCCGCCACCTGGGTCGTCGGGGGCCCACGGTCGATCGTTCGCCACGGCTCGAGCGACTCGTTGGTGTCCGGCTGGATCCTTCGCGACACCCGACGTACGCCGTCGACGTCTGGCGCTCGTTGCGACGCCCCTCGCCGATGTCGGCTGTCGTTCGCGAGGCGCCGCGCGGTCGTCGTTGTCCGGCTGTCGTTCGCGCCCCACGTGGGTCGTCGATGTCCGGCGGACGTTCGCGACGCCCCACGTGGGTCGTTGTTGTCCGAGATCGAGCAGGGCGACGTCGACACCAAGACCCGAGCGGAGGCGGCAAAGCACCGTGCGCATCGGCGGGCGTGACCATCGGACACGACGTCGTGATCGGTGGCGGCCTGCCTCCGACGTGGCGTCCCACGTGGGCCGTCGATGTCCGGCTGTTTTCGAGACGCCACTCGTGGGTCGCTGGATCCGAGCACCATCGAGCCGCGCCCCGCTGGGTCGCCGTCATGTCCGAGACCCATCGAGGCGTGTTCCAAGTACGTCGTCGATATCCGGCTGACGTTCGCGACACCTCACGTGGTCTTTGATGTTCGAGATCGCTCGAGCCGCGTCGGTCGATGTCCAGCTGTCGTTCGCCGCGACCCACGTGGGTCGTTGATGTCCGAGATCATCGAGGCGCGCCACACGTGGGCACAAAGCGAGTACCCGTGATTACGTACACCGAAACATTTCATTCCCGCATGGTCTCCCACCTCCTCGGGCGGCACGCAGTCACAGCGACAGTGCTCGCCGCCGAGACGGGTCTCGTTCGAGCGACTGTAGTCCGTCGATGGCCGTCTGTCGTTCGCCTCGCCCCACGACGGGTGTCGAGTCGAGAACCATCGAGCCGCGCCCCACGTGGGTCGTTTGTCGTTCGCGACGCCGTACGCGGGTCGTCGAGTCGAGAACCATCGATCCGCGCCCCACGTGGGTCGTCGATGTCTGTCTGTCTGTCGCCGCGACGCCCCACGTGGGTCGTCGTATCCAGATCCATCGATCCGCCACCCCCGAGGGTTGTCGTGTCCCATCGAGCCGCGCCCCACGTGGGTCGTCGACTGTCCGAGAATCGTTCGGTCCTGAGCCCGCTCTATCACGTGGGGCGTCTCGGGGAAGAATTCGCGGCGCGGCGCGGTTTTATGTGCGTGATGACCGAAGCCGAACTGCTCTCTGCCTATGTCGAGCGCGGCAGTGAGCCGTGGAACGTCTCGCTCGAAGCAGCGTGGCTCGACTACGAGCTACGCGCGTGGTTCAAGCCGCGCTTGCCATCGCGATGGCCGGCCGCGACGGCGGTGTGCAATATCGGCATCGGGGTCGGGCTCTTCGATGACTGGCTCGGTCACGAGCTGGGCGCGCGGATCACGAGCATCGATCGTGATCCCTCGATCTGTCGGACGTTCGCGGCGCGGCAACGTCGCGAGCGTCATCCGTATCTGGCGCACGTGCGATGTGGTGAGGCGATCGAGGTGCTGCACACGGCCGAGTTCGATGCGATCACGGTCATCGGCTCGTCGCTCGCCGAGAGCGGCGATCGCGGCGCGCTCGAACGTGCAGCACTCGACGCCCTCGTCCCGGGTGGCACGCTGCTCGTCGCCGATGTTGGCAATCGCGAGCCGCCGCGTGCCGCGGATGACGTGCGCAGGCTCGGCGAGATCTGGATCGCGTTTCGCGCGCGCGTGAAGTGAGCTGTCCGACGGTGTTCGGACACTGACGTCCGCGCGCCGGACACGCCGGACAGGCGCGTGAGTGGGAACGCGAGGTTGCGCGCGAATCGGGCTGGCGCGGCGACTGCAAGGTGTGGTCGCATGACCGAACTGTTCCTCGATACCGATCAGTACGAGCTGGTAGCCGACGAAGCCTCACCGCACGAGACCGCGGAGCTGCCCGAGTGGTTCTCTCCGCAACGCACCATGATCGCGCCGCCGGAGACCCTGCGGCTGGCACTCGCCTTCGAGCACTTCGAGCAGGAGCTCGCGCGCCTGGCCTCGCGCTGGTTGCCGATCGCGCCGATTCATCGGATCGCGGCGATCGTGGTCGACTTCGAAGCGTTCATGCGGATCCTGCTCGACGACGTCGAGCTCGAGCCGATCTGGACGCGGTCGGGCGAGACGAACCTGTTGGTCCACGATACCTACGTGAGGCTGATCTGCGTCGGCGGGGTGCTGCGCGAAGCGGTCGAGGCACACTGGGCGAATGAAGCCGATCTGGTCTCCGCGTACGCGCATGCCGAGGCGGTGCTCGATGCGTTCTCGCCGTTCGTCGGGATCTCGGATCGCGCGATGCGCCGGATCTGTCTCGAGGGTGAGACGCTCGACGGGGCGCTGCGCTGGCTGGCGCGCGAGCTCGATGAAGAGGCAGCAGAGCGGGCGCGGCAGGCCGAGGCATACGTGCCGCGGCGCGAACCGCGCGAGGACGATAACTAGTGTCGAACGGCAACGAGCACGTCGGCGAGGCTGCGCCAGCGGCCCTCGGGCACCGGGCCTTCGCCATCACCGAGCGCGCGGGCGAGCAGTGGATCGCGATGGACTGCGATGCGATGCCTGCGGGCGAGCCCGACGAGCTGCGTGGCGCGGGCGCGTCGACCGAGCGCGATGCGGGTCGGAATCGGTCGCTTCGTCGCGTCCCAAGCGATAGCGATCGCGAGATCATCGCCGAGGATCACCACCGCACAGCCCGCGACGGCGGTCGCGAGTGCCGCACCTTCGCTCGCGGTATCGCGCGCGAGTAAGGAGCGTTGGCGTGCCCACCGTGGATCCGCACCCGTGAGACGATCATCTTCGCGCTTCTCCGTCGAGGTCATCGCGAGCGCGTTCGCGAGCTCGAGCTGGCGCGCGACCGCATCGACCACGCCGATGGCCAGATACGCGACCGCGAGCGCCGCGAGGAAGCTCGCGCCGAGCGCGACGCTGGCGCGCAGCATCTCGCTGGGTGCGAGCTCGAAGAGCACCGCGAGCCGCGGCGCGAAGATCCATAGCCAGCCGAAGCCCACTGCCCCGATGACCGTCGCGGCGAGTAGATCGAAGGCCGTGCTGCGCGTCCGAGCAAGCGCGCCTCGATCGAGTGCGGGCGCATCGCGGATCGTCCGACGCGGTAACCACAGCGCGCGGGTCTGTGCGAGGTGCGCGGCGATCGCGGCGATCGCGGCGACTCCGACGAGCGGCAGGGCGAGCGCGAGCACTTGCATCACGAGCGATCGCGCGGCCGGTAGGACCGCGTTTCCGTTGCATGCCGCGGCGATCGCCTGGCCGAGTGCGAACCGTCCGACCGATACGCCGATCGCGATCGCCGCGCACGCGAGTCCCGCAACGAGCATCGGGCTCGCCGCGGTCATGCCGGCCTGGCGCGCGAGCGCGAGTCGACGCGGAGACGGTGGGAAGGGCTTGTCGCTCACGGCCGGATCGAATCACCTTGCGGGGTTCGAACCTGGCGTCGTGTCCGAGCGGGGCTCAGCACCGCAGCCACCTCTACATGTCGCAGCAACACGTGGCCGACTGCAAGCCGGTGTGTCGTCGGTGGAAGCGGCGTTTCTCTCAAGGTGGAGTCGCATCGTACTGCGGCGGCTGCGCCGAGGAGATGTCCGATGGCGGTGCTAGGCTGGTTCGCCGTGACGATTGCCCCGCGTGCAGATCTCGCTGCCGGTTCGCCGGCGGATCCGCACACGCTGGCGCTGCATACGGTCGAGGTCATCGTCACACTCGCGGCGCCGGGCCTCTATCACTATGGTGTCCCGGCTCGGTTCCGCGCGCGCGCGCGGGTCGGTGCACGCGTGATGGTGCGGTTCGGCGGCAAGACCGTGATGGGCGTGATCGCTCGGGTGGGCACGCCGGTGCCTGCCGGGATCAAGAAGCTGCTCGATCTGACAGACGTGGTCGACGACGAGCCCGCACTGTCGGCCGAGCTCGTCGAGCTGTGCCAGTGGATCGCGGGTTACTACGAAGCGCCTCCGGGTGAGGTCATCAAGGCGGCACTGCCCGCCGGCAGCGGGATCAAGGCGCATCGCGTGCTCGCGCTGACCGAGGCCGGAGAATCCGCGCTCGAGAGTGCGCTACCACCGAAGCCGCGCGCACTCCTGGGTCGCCTCGAGGCGGGCCCGATCGCGAGCGCGGGCATGAGCGCGACGCTCAAGCGGGGCTACGTGCCGTTGATCGAGCAAGGCCTCGTCGTCGAGGTGGAGGAGCGTGAAGCGGCGCGCGCGCGGCTCAAGCAGGAGCGGATCGTGGAGCTCGCCGTGCCGATCGCGCAGGCACGCGAGGCCGCGAAGCGCGCGAAGAAGCGCCTCGCGATCGTCGAAGCGCTCGCTGCGGGACCCATGGTGATCGCGGCGCTCGAGCTTCCCAATCCCGGCCCCGCGGTGCGCGAGCTCGAGAAGGCCGGCATCGTGCGCACGAGCGAACGCGAATCCGCGCTCGATGCCGCTCCGATCTCCGATGCCCTCGCACCCACCACGATCCCCACGCCGACGGTGGAGCAAGAGGTCGCGATCGCCGCGATCATCAAGGCGGTCCGCGAGCCCGCGGCGTTCGTGCCGTTCCTCCTCCACGGCGTGACCGGCAGTGGCAAGACCGAGGTCTACCTGCGCGTGATCGCCGATGCGCTCGAGCTCGGCAAGACCGCTCTCGTGTTGGTGCCCGAGATCTCGCTGACGCCGCAGCTCGCGGCGCGGTTCCGCGCGCGGTTCGGCGACCTCGTGGCGATCCTCCATTCCGGCCTGACCGAACAAGCGCGGCTCGGTGAGTGGTCGCGCCTGCGTCGCGGGCAGGCGCGGATCGCGGTCGGCGCGCGCTCGGCGGTGTTCGCACCGGTCGAAGATCTCGGCGTGATCGTCGTCGACGAGGAACACGACAGCTCGTTCAAACAAGAAGAGGGCGTGCGCTACCACGCGCGCGATGTCGCGCTCGTCCGCGCGCAACGCGCCGGCGCGATCTGCGTGCTCGGCTCCGCCACGCCGAGCCTCGAGAGCTACGCGCACGCGGAGCGCGGGCAATATCAGCTGCTCAGGCTCACCGTACGGCCCACCTCGCAGGCGATGCCGACCGTGGAGGTCGTCGATCTGCGGGTTCATATTCCCGATGGCGATGCGATGATCGCTGCCCCCCTACGTGCCGCGATCATCGAGACCCTCGCGGCGGGCGACCAGGCGATCTTGTTTCTCAACCGGCGCGGCTTCGC
>JANXOP010000398.1 GCA_025357755.1 Kofleriaceae bacterium
CGGCCAGACCACGCCGAAACGGGGGTCGTCAAAGCGGATGCCGCGTTCTTGCTCCAGCAAGAGGAACCACGGTTGTTCGTCTATGCCGGCGGTATCGCCGAGACCCTCGACCGATCCGCGATCGGTGGCAGCGGTGGCGTCGAGCTCGAGCAAGGCTCGCTTCGCCTGCGCGGCGGCGCGAACTACTTCTTCGCGCCGTACACGCTGTTCGGTGCGGATGCGAGCGTGGGCACGTGCCGTCACCTCGGCAAGAGCAAGCGAGGCTGTCTCGATCTCCAGGTCACCGAGTTCTTCGCCGGTACGGACCTCGTGAAGGGTCATGCGTCGACGCAGATCCAGCTCGTGCTCGGGATGGCCTTCGATGGCAACTAAGCTGATCGCGTTGGTGCTCGTATGCTGGTTCGGCTGCAACAACAGTTTGTGTGCGCGCAAGAGTGATTGCGCGCGCGGGTTGACGTGTTCTGCCGAGGGGATGTGTGTGGCGGGGTCGGACGGTGGTGCGTCTACAGATGCGACGACAACGACCGTGGATGGAGGCTCGCAATGACAATCCCGCAGCAACGTGAAGACACCGGCCAGATCCTCAAGGCGATCGATGGCCTCCCGACCCTCCCGATCGTCGCGCTCAAGATCGGCGAAGTGATCCACTCGAAGAACGTCTCGGTGAATCAGATCGCCGAGCTGCTCAAATCCGATCCCTCGATCTCGGCCAAGCTGCTGCGCCTGGTCAACTCGCCGTACTTCGGCATCCCCGGTGGCGTCTCCGACGTCGGCCGCGCGATCCCGTTCGTCGGCTTCAACACGCTCTACCAGCTCGTGCTCGGCATCTCGGTGCTCGAAGCGCTGAACGTGCCCGGCGGGGCTCGCTCGCTCTGGATGCACGCACTCACCGTCGCGACCGCGGCGCGCGAGCTCGCGACCGAGCTGCGCTGCCCCGACGATGGTGCGTGCTTCACCGCGGGGCTCCTCCACGACATGGGCAAGATCGCGCTCGCCAAGATCTCCCCCGATCGGTTCGCCGAAGCCTGCGCGATGGTCTCCGAACAAGGTATCGCCCAAGAAGAAGCCGAGCGCCTCAGCGGGCTCGCCCCCCACGATCGTGTCGGCGCGCACCTCGCCAAGCAGTGGCGGTTCCCCGCGAACCTCGCGACCCCGATCGAGCAGCATCACGGCATCCACAAGGTCGGCGTCCGCGAGCGACTCGCGCCGAACCTCCGCAACATCACCGAGATCGTTTCGGCCGCCGACTTCGTCGCCCACGCTGCGGCCGAGCGCTTCAACGATCAACCGAACGTCATCAATGCCGAAGGCGCCGAGCCCGAGGTCAACGAGATGCTCGAGCGCAACGGCTACTCCGGCGCCAAGCTCCAAGCGCTCTGCGATCGCACGCTACAGCAGCTCGAGAAATCGAAGATGTTCCTCTCGATCATCGATGGTCCGCAGCTCCAGACGGCCGCCAAAGCGGGCTGAGGTTCGGCCAGAGCGCGAACGTACTGTGGCGGAGCCTCGGGCTCGTACGCGCGATCAAAGCGACCTTCGGCGAGAGCGCGAGCACCGCGCCCTGGAAGGTCAAGAGAAGAGCCGTTCTCGACGCCGCGTTCGCGGTCTTGTCTGGACCCGTACCGCTCGACCCGACGCCTGCGCGAGTACGCTGCGCCGCCTTCAACGTCCGCTTCGTATCGAGCGTGAACGGAACTTCCGTCAATGGCTGTGACGATGTCCCCCCGGCGATACCCGAACGATCGCCAGTACCGCCTGCGACGACCGCTTTTGTCGCGATGCGACACGTCGCCGGACCGAGCAGACTACCGCGACGAACCGGAGGGCTACTCCTCGGCGAGCGGCCCGGGAATCTCGGCCGTCGTACCCGAGGATGCCTTGACGCTGCTCGGAGCGAGCGGCAGCACGGCGGTAAAACACGCGCCGCGCTCGGGCTCGCGGCGGTAGCTCAGCCGGCCGTGCACGAGCTGCATGACATGTGCGGAGATCGCGAGTCCGAGACCGGTGCCTTCGGGAGTCCCCGACGCGAACGGCTCGAACATGATCTCGCCGATCTCGGCGGACACGCCGGGACCGTCATCACAGACGGAGAACACGACCTCGTTGCCAACGACGCGGCACTTCATGTCGACGGTGCCGGTCGTGGGCGACGCGTTCGCCGCGTTGCGCAGGAGGTTCACGAGCACCTGCAGGAACAGCGGCTCGGCGATCATCACGGTCGCATCGGCGACCTCGCTGACATCGAGCTTGCACTTCTCGCGGACGTACCCGCCTGCGAGGCGGACCGCGCGCTCGACGAGCTTCTTGGTCTTGACCGGCTTGTTCGAGACCTCGGCGCCACGGATGAACTTGCGCATCGTGACGAACAACTGCACGGCTTCGTCGCCGGCCATCGAGGCTTCGTCGACGGCCTCTTGCAAGCCCGCGGCATCGCCGCCATCGGCCGCGATCATCTGGATCTCGTTGAGCGCGACGGTCATGGTCTGCATCGTCGAGGCGAGGTCGTGGAGCAGCGACGAGGTCAGCGCGCCGACGGTCGCCTGACGCATCAGC
This sequence comes from Kofleriaceae bacterium, assembly GCA_025357755.1. GTDB lineage: Bacteria > Myxococcota_A > Polyangia > Haliangiales > Haliangiaceae > JABFXX01. Next base: position 2,554 of record JANXOP010000398.1, read on the forward strand.
CGGTTCATGCGGCTGCCCCCGTTGCCGGCCGACGGCGCTGACACGCGGGCCTCGAGCACGCCGCAGCGCCGCTGCGCGCGATGCGCCATGTACGAGACGAGCTGGCACGCGGAATCGCCGACGCCGCGGGCGCGCAGACGGAGATCACCCTCGGCGTCGATCGGTAGATCGAGGAACCAACCCGGACCTTCGCGCGGCACGGCTCCGCCGGTGAACGGGTGCTCGGTGTCGTCGGTGCGGACGACGGTTGCCGCAGCGGTCACCCCTTCGACCGCGAGCGCGCGGCGCACGACCGCTTCGCTGAGCTCGAGGGGAGTCTCGGTCTTCGCGAGCTCGTCGTCGAAGTTCGACATCGAGAGCGCGTCATTGACCGAGGCAGTCAGCCGGCGAGCGACATCGCGCTGTTCGAGCGCGCGGCGCACGACAACTTCGATCTCGTCGTGCCACGGCTTGCCCACCTTGTAGGGCGCATCGGGACTCATCAGGGCGCGTTGCGCGCGCTCGTCGAGATAGCCGGTGAGCAGCACGCGCACCGCATCGGGGCGCTGGTGCTCGCGAGCGAACTCGAGGACCTCGATGCCGTCGTGATCGGGCATCTTGAGATCGGAGATCACGACATCGTACTGCTGCGTCGCGAGGGCGTCGAAGGCTTCCGAGCCAGAGCCCACCGCTTCGACCGTGTAGGTCGGGCTGAGCTCGTCGACGAGAGCATCTCGGACGTGATCATCATCGTCGACGATCAAGATTCGCGCGGTCTTCATGACGGATCCTTGGTGGGGATATCGTCGAGTCGCTTCGACAAGGTCTCGAGGACGCTGTCGAGCTCCGGAGGGAGCTCGGGCTGAGGACCAGCCGCCGTCGTAGAACGGCTCGCTTTTACGATCGCATTGACGTTGTGCTCGATGCGATGGGCAATCTTGGTGATGCGGAGGAGTAGCCGATCGAGGTCGCCACGCATCTCGGGCGGGAGCTTGGCTACCTTGTCGCTCATCGTGCGCGTGGTGCTCTGGAGCGCACCCACCGGGTTATTCAGATGGTGCGCGATGCCTGCGACGAGCTCGCCGACCGCGGCCCGCCACGCGAGCATCGCGATCTCGCGGTTGCGATTCTCGAGCTCGTTCTGGGTCGCGCGCAGCTCGGCATACGCGGCTTCGAGATCCGCGTGCGCTGCGAACAACGCCGAGTGCTTGGCGACTAGCTCGCGTTCGAGGACGCGGCGCTCGGTCGTATCGCGCGCGGTGAACGCGGTGAAATCGCCGAGCTCGGTCTCCTGGATCCGAGACACGGTGAGCGTCACGAACACCGGATAGTCGTCGCCGCGCTTGAGCGCGACCTCTTCATACGTGCCGTCGTACGAGATCTCGCGTTGCTCGTGTGAGATATCGTCGAGCGTGCAGCCGATGACCTCGCCGATGTCGCGAGCGAGGAGCTCCGCCACGCGTACATTTGCCGACACGATCTTCGCGGTCACGCGATCGACAATAAAGAGGGCATCGGCGCTCGATTCGTACATCAGGCCGAAGACCGCTCTCGCGATTGCGTCACTCACCGTTCGTTAGGTCGGCCGGCGGTGAGTGGCGTCAAGGTCGCCGACGTGATCGCCCGACCGATCGCTAACTCGTTGTCCTGACTCGATCTCGGGATCGGCCCGGAGCTTGCTGTAGAGGCATCCGTGGCGAACGAATTTGGCACCGTTGACAAGCTGGAGGCGGCGATGACCTTTCATCGCGAGCGCCACACCGTGCTGTCGGGCAACGTCGCCAACGTCGACACCCCGGGGTATCGCCCGTTCGACCTCAACCCGACCACGCAGGCGGATGGCCAGCAGCTGACCACCGCCGAGCCGGGTCAGATCGGTCAGGGCCCGGACCAGCAAGCGTATACGAAGGACTTCTCCGACGAAGGCCAGCTCCAGACTCCCGATGGCAACCACGTCCAGCTCGAACGCGAGCTCGCGAAGATCGATGCCAACCGGGCCCGCTACTCGACCTCGGCCGAGCTCGTCTCGCGCCGGCTTGCCCTGCTCCGCTACGCCGCTGGAGACGGCACCTGATGTCCAGAGTCGGAACCAACACGGACTTTTTCGCCGCGATGGAAGTGTCGGCGTCGGGCCTCGCGGCTCAACGCGCCCGCATGAACGTCGCGTCCTCGAACCTCGCGAACGCACAGACCACGCAATCGGCAAACGGCTCGGGCCCGTACAAGCGGAAGGACGTCGTCCTCCAGTCGGCGGATATCCCGGGCACCGAGGGCCAGCTCGGTGGCGCCGTCAAAGGCGTCGAGGTCGCATCGATCAAGGAGGACACCGCGCCGCCTCGCCTCGAGTACGACCCCGGTCATCCGCAAGCCAACGCGCAGGGCTACGTCGCGTATCCGAACGTCAATCCCGTCGAGGAGATGGTCGACATGATCACCGCCTCGCGCGCGTACGAAGCCGGCATCACGACGATGACGACCGCTGTGAGTATGGCCGAGAAGGCCCTGGGGATTGGCAAATGAGCATCGTCAACCGCGCCTATGGCGTTCACCAAGCGCCCGCCCTCGACGCCCTCCAGAAGCCCCAAGCCGCCGGTCCTGGCGAAGCGTTCTCGAAGATCCTCACCGACGCGAAGGAGCTCGACAAGGATGCGACGCACCAGGCCGAGCGCTTCGCGGCGCACGACCCCAGCGTCGGCATCCACGAGGTCGTGATCGCGAGCGAGAAGGCGAGCATCGCCGTCCGTTACGCCGTCACGCTCAAGAACAAGGCACTCGAGGCCTATCACGAACTGATGAACACGCAGGTCTGAGTTAAGCCATGGCCGACGCACCTTCCACTCCTGTCAACCAAGCAAAGCAGGTCCTCAAGCAGCTCGGCGAGCTGTGGGGCAAGCAGCCGAAGGGCCGCCGCACGCTCGCCGTGTTGATCCTCGTCGGAGTGATCGGGTTTGTCGCCGTGACCTCGGTGCTGCACAAGACCGAAACGTGGTCGACCGTCGCCGAGGGCATGAGCCCCGGCAACTCGCAGACGCTGTACACGTCGCTCATCAGCCGCGGCATCAACGCGCGGATCAAAGATAACAAGGTCGAGGTCATCGACGACGATCTCGCGCAGGCTCGCGCCATCGCGACGGTCTCGGGGGCGATGACCTCGACCAAGACGTTCGACGATCTGTTCGAAGGCCAGAACATCGGCCGCTCGAGCTTCGACGAGCAGATCGCGTTCAAGCGCGCCCTCCAGGGCGAGCTCTCGCGCAGCGTGATGTCGCTCGCGCAGACCGAGTCGGCGAACGTCCAGATCGCCTTCGGCAAGAGCTCCGCGATCAAGGAGATGGATTCCCCGCCGACCGCCTCGGTCACGCTCGTGACGCGCCCCGGTCAGCAGATCACGCCCGAGCAAGTTCGCGGCATTCGCGCGCTGATCGCGGCGAGCGTCGATCGCATGAAGCCGGAAGCCGTCGCCGTGATCGGTCCCCAGGGCCCGCTCGATGGCGACGAGACCGCGACCAACCATCAAGACGATGTCGAGACCACGATCGCGAACCGCACGCGCATCATGCTCGAGAAGTTCGTCGGCGTCGGTCACGTCAGCGTGTTCGCGACTGCCGATGTCGATACTAGCAAGATCAGCCAGACCGAAGATCTCTACGACAAGGACGCCACCGCGATCCTCAGCGAGTCACGCACGCTCCATGGCACGGACCCGAGCAACAACACGCAGTCGTCGGTCGGCGGCATCGCGGGCGCCCGCGGCAACCTCCCGGGTGCGCCGGCGCCGTCCAGCGGATCGGGCGCGCCGGCGGCGGGTACGACCGCCGGCAATGGCGATCTCCAGGAGACCAAGAACTACCAGGTCAGCCACAAGGTCAAGCAGACGGTGATGCCCGAGCAGACCGTCAAGAAGCTCCACATCGCGATCGTCGTCGACCAGCTCAAGGACAAGGCGGGCAAGCCGCTGCCCCGCTCGAAGGACGAGCTCGACCAGATGATGGCGCTCGCGCGTAACACCGCCGGCATCGACGATGCGCGCGGTGACACGATCGAGCTCCGCTCGATCCCGTTCGCGCCGATCATCGAGCCCGAAGTGCCGGTCGCACCGAAGCCGCTGCTGCCGGTGCCGCTGCCTGTCGCCGCCGCCGGCGCGGGTGGGCTGCTGGTGTTCCTCGTGGTCATCGTGCTCCTCCTCAAGAGCAAGAAGGGCAAGAAGGCGAACCGGACCCAATCCCTCATGTTGAAGGGCGGCAAGCTGCCGTACCCGACCCCGGTGCACGAGTTCGAGCGCCAGGTGATCGAAGCCGAGCTCGATCCGGCCTCGAAGGCCGCGGTGGCCGCCGCGCTCGAGAAGAAAGAAGCACCGGGGCTGTCCGCCGGTAAGACCGCTCAAGAACGCGTGATGGATGTCGTGCGCGCCGATGTGGACCGCGCGGCGGGTGTGTTGACTGCATGGCTCGCGGAAGCTCCGCCGGCCGTTGCCAAGGGAGCTTCCAAGTAATGGCGACCGCGATCACGACCGCGCTTCCGGGCCCGCGTAAGGCGGCCATTGCCCTGCTCTCTCTCGACGAAGAGCTCGCCTCGCAGGTCCTGTCCAAGATGTCGATGGGCGATGTCCGCAAGCTATGCGAAGCGGTCGACGACCTCGGTGATGTCGGTGCGGAGTTGATCCAGGTCGTCCTCGCGGACCTCGAGCGCGGCCTCAACGATCCGCTCGCGATGGCGCGCGCCGGTGGCCCCGCGTACCTGCGCAAGCTCGCCGACAAGGCGTTCGGCTCCGAGCGCGCGAAGAAGGCGCTCGGCATCGAAGCCCCGAACCCCGAACCTCTCCAGCAACTGCGCAGCGCGCGTGCAAACGTCCTCGCGCAGCTGCTCGCCGACGAGCATCCGCAGATCGCCGCGGTCGTGCTCACCCAGCTACCTCCACGCGTCGCCTCGAAGGTACTCGCGCTGATGGAGCAACCGGTCGCGGCGGATCTCACGGCGCGGATCTCTGCGCTCGAAGAGATTCCCGAGCACGCGGTGACCGAGGCGTCCGAGAGCCTCGTGCGCGCCCTCGAAGCGGTCGGTGGTCTCGCGAGCAGCGATGCCCGCGCCGAGTTCGATGGCCTCGCCTTCTCGGCCTCGATCGTCAACGAGATGACGAGCGAACAAGGCGACGAGCTGCTCGGTGTCATCGCCCAGCGCGACGAAGCGATCGCCTCGAAGATCCGTGAAGCCCTGTTCACCTTCGAAGATCTCATGCGGATCCAGGGCCGCGAGCTCGCGAACGTGCTCCGTGCCGTCCAGGCCGAGACGCTCGTCACCGCGATGCAGACCGCGACTCAAGAGCTCAAGGATCACGTCCTCAGCTCGCTCTCGCAGCGCGCTGCCTCGACCCTCCGCGACGACATGGCCTCGGCGGCGCCGAAGCGGCTCTCCGAAGTCGAAGCCGCACAGAAGGAGATCATCGAAGCCACGCTGCGCCTCGCCGGCGAAGGCAAGATCACGCTGCCTTCTCGCGGCGGCGAAGAGTAGCCCGTGGTCACCAAGCCAGCAGACGACGACCTCCAGCCGCTGTTCGCGGTGCTCTCGGCCAGTTCGCGGCCGTTCGCGTCGGCACTCCAGATCCAGATCACCGAACCGGTCGCGTCGCCGTGGTTGCCGCAGGGCACCCAGCCTGGGGTCCAGACCGAGGCCATCAGCGAAGGGGCCTCGATCCTGCGCGAGCAGGAGTTCGCGGAGCTGCGCGCGAAGGCGACCGAGGCCGGCCGCGCCGAAGGGCTGCGCGAGACCGCGGTGTTGCGCGACGCGCTCAAGACGATGGTCCTCGAGCTCGCCGCGGCGCGCGAGACCAAGCTCGACAAGACCGCCGAGACGATCGCCGCGTGTGCGATCGCCGCGATCGAAGGCTTCGTGACCACCGCACCGAAGCAGGCGCTGTTCGAGCCCGTGGTACGCGGTTGGATCGCGCGGGTGGGAACCGCGCGGGCGGTCGCCAAGGTCCATCCCGACGGTGTGGCCGCACTGCAAGACGCGATCGGCGATGCGCCGATCACGATCGAAGCAGATCCGACGATGCAGCCCAACGATCTGAAGATCCGCAGCGAATCGCTCGATACGACGCACGCGTGGGCCGAGCGCCTCCGCGACCTCCGCGACGTGATCGCGACCGCGCTCGAGCAGGAGCCCGCGTGAACACCGCTCTTGTCGCGATCCGCAAGGCGACCCGCGCGTGGGTGGTCCCGAACGTACTCGGGCGCGTGACCGAGGTCGCTGGCACGCTCGTCCAGATCGCGGTCACCGAAAAGAACGGTCCCGTGCTCGGCGATGTCCTCGAGGTCGAGACCACCACCGGCGTCGTGCCGTGTGAAGTGGTCGGCTTTCGCGGCGAGACGCTGCTCGCGATTCCGCTCGTGCCCGCGCGCAACATCGCCGCGGGTGCACCTGCCCGGCCGACCGGTCGCGCGGCCGATGTCGCGGTCGGGGATGCGCTGCTCGGGCGCGTGATCGATCCGTTCGGCCGCCCGCTCGATGGTGGCGATCCGCCGCGCTGCACCGATCGCGTGCCGCTCGATGGCGGTGCGCTGCCGATCGATCAGCGCGGTGGCGTCAACACTCGCTTCGACACCGGCGTGCGCGTCATCGACGGCATGCTGACCTGTGGTCGCGGTCAGCGGATCGGCATCTTCGCCGGCGCCGGCTGTGGCAAGAGCGTGCTCGTCGAGCAGATCGCGAGCCAGGGCGAGGCCGACGTGATCGTGATCGGCCTGATCGGCGAGCGCGGCCGTGAAGTCGTCGAGCTGATGAGCTCGCATCGCCGCGGCAAGATGATCATCGTCGCGGCAACGTCCGATCGTTCGCCGCTCGAGCGCTTGCGCGGTGCGACCGCGGCTACCGCGATCGGCGAGTATTTTCGCGACCGCGGCAAGAATGTCCTCCTCGTCATCGATTCGCTCACGCGGTTCGCGATGGCGACGCGCGAGATCGGTCTCGCACTCGGTGAGCCGCCGGCCACGAAGGGCTATCCCCCGAGCGTCTTCGCGAACATGCCGCGCTTGCTCGAGCGCGTCGCACCGCGCGTCGATAGCGGCTCGATCACCGCGTTCTACACCGTGCTCGTCGAGGGCGACGACCTCTCGGATCCGGTCGCAGACTCCGCCCGCTCGCTGCTCGACGCGCACATCGTACTGTCGCGCGACCTCGCAGGCCGCGGCCACTTCCCGGCGATCGATATCCTCCAGTCTGCCTCGCGTGTCGCGCGTCGCGTTGCCGGCGCCGCCACGGTCCAGCTCGCGAGCCGTGCGCGCGAACAACTCGCCCATCGGAAACAGGCGCAAGAGCTGCAAGCGCTCGGTGCATACACCGTGGGCGTCAATAAAGACCTCGATCACGCACTCGCCATCGGCCATCGCATCGATGCGTGGGCACGCCAAGCGCCCGAAGAAGCCTCGACGCACGAGCTCGCGCTCGCGGGGCTCACGGCGGCGCTGGAGAACAAGTAACCATGCCGATCAATTCGCGCGTCGCACGTTCGGTACGTGACATGCGATCCAAGCTGCGCGACCTCGCGGCCGCAGAGCACGGCGAGGCCGCGGCCGCCAGCAAGCGTGCCGAGACCCAGATCGCGATCGAAGAGACGCTGCTCGAAGACACGCTCGATGAAGCCGAGGACACGCTGACCGGCATCACGAGCGTCTACACGCTCGACAGCGTCGCCGGACTCGTCG
>JANXOP010000413.1 GCA_025357755.1 Kofleriaceae bacterium
CAATCGAGCGTGTCGACCGACCAGATCACCTCGGTGACGCCGAGCTTCTTCAACCGAGCGCGCCCGCTGCCCGAGAGCGCACCATACGGCGGTCGGAACAGACCGATCGGCCGATCGGCCTCGCTCGCGAGCGTGCGAAAGGAGTTATCGATCTCCTTGGTGATCGTCGCGCCCTCGGCGTGCTTCAACAGCTTGTGGGTGACCGAGTGGCTGCCGACGAGGAAGCCCTCGAACAGTTCGCGGGCGAGGAGGTCTCGTGACTTCTCGCCGTGCTTGCCCAGCAAGCGCTGCGTCACGATGAAGAAGGTCGCCGGAATATCGTACTTCACGAGCGCGTCGATCACGCTCGGCGTGGTCTCCGGGTTCGGGCCGTCGTCGAACGTGAACGCGACGAGCCCCTTCACTTCATCGCCATTGATCCGCGGCGAGCTTCCGAGCAACGGGTCGTCGGTGAGCGCGCCGAGGGGAGTGGCCGGATCCTTCATCCGGTCCACCACAGGTGCCGGGGCGACCCCGGCATCTCCAGTGATGGGCTCGGCGGAGGCGACGCCCGCGATCATCAACATGGAGCAGGCGATGGAGCGGGCGAGGTTCACCACGAGCGTTATACTTAGCGTGTGCGGGTGGTCTCCACATCGAGTTTACCGATCGATCTCGCGGCGGCTATCCCGACCGCCACGGTCGAGGTCCCCGCGACGTGGGTCGGTATCGAGCACACGAACCTCGAAGGCGCGGATGCGCTGGTCTGCTTGCTGCTCGACCGGATCGACGCCGCCGTGCTCGCACGCGCCCCGAAGCTTCGCGTGATCGCGAACTGTGCGGTCGGGTACGACAACATCGATCTCGACGCGGCGACCCGCGCTGGGGTCTGCGTGACCAACACACCCGATGTCCTGACCGAGGCGACCGCCGAGCTCGCGTTCGCGCTGATGTTCGCGGCCGCGCGTCACATCGCCGAGGGCGATCGGCTCGTCCGCTCGCGCCAGTGGCAGGGCTGGCGGCTCGACCAGCTGATCGGCATCCAGCTCGCCGGCAAGACGCTCGGGGTGATCGGGTACGGGCGGATCGGCCAGGCGGTCGCTCGCCGCGCCGGAGCGTTCGGGATGCGCGTGATCTCGGCGAGCCGCGACCCGCGCGAGGTCGATCGGGTGTTTGCCGAGGCAGATGTGGTCACCTTGCATTGTCCGCTCACGCCAGCAACGCGCCACCTCGTGAACGCGGCACGGCTCGCGACCATGAAGCCGACCGCGATCCTCGTGAACACCGCGCGCGGTGGCTGCGTGGACGATGCCGCGCTCGTGGCAGCGCTCGAGCGTGGCCAGATCTTCGCGGCTGCGCTCGACGTGTTCGCCAACGAGCCCGAGATCGATGCTCGGTTCTACGACTGTCCGCGCCTGGTCTTGGCGCCGCACATCGGATCGGCTACCACCGAAGCAAGGATCCAGATGGCGCGGCTGTGTGCAGAAGCGGTGAGCGACGTGCTCGCGGGCAGGCGTCCAGCGCACCTGGTCAACGGCGAGGTCTGGCGTGGCTGACCCCCATGTCCTCGTGGTCACGAGCTCCGGTGCGCCGAGCTCGGCGGTCGTCCCCGTCCTCGCCGCGCTCGAGGCGGCGGGTATGCGCGTGCGCGCGATCGATGTCGGCGGGGCAGGTGGCGGTGGTGCCGCGATCACCGATCGCGTGCGGCGCGCGCTGCTCGGTGAAGGCGCCGAGCGCAAGCTGCGCCGAGAGCTCGAGCAGACCCCACCGGATGCCGCGATCGTGTTCGATCCGCACGCCGCGCTCGCGCTCACGGTCGCGCGCGATCAAGCGACGAACCCGGCCCCCGTGATCGCGGTCGTCGGCGAGCTCGACCCGGTCGCCGCCTGGGCACAGACCGATGCCGATCGCTTCGTCGCGGTCGATGATCTCGCCGCCGTCGCACTCGCCGATGCTGGCGTCGAAGGCGATCGGATCCTCGTCGTCGGCGCGATCGGCGAGCGCGCGTTCGCGGACGCGGGCGCGCAGGATCGGATGGGCATCCGCGCGCGCTTCAAGCTCACCGGCAAGCTCGCCCTGATCGAGGTCGCCGGGCTCGGGCCCGAGCTCACCGGCCAGCTGGCGCTGCAGCTCTCGCTCCTCGATGCGAACGAAGCGATCACGTTCTTGTTCGATGCGGCCGGCGATGTCGAAGCCGCCGCGGTGCTGCGCCGCCAGGTCCCGAGCCTCGGGCTCCGCGGCAAGCTGTTCGGTGTCTCGGCGGATGCGCCGTTGCTGTGGCGCGCAGCCGATACTATCGTCGCGCGACCGAAGCCCGAGACCGTCGCGCGGGTGTTGCTCGTCGGCGGCAAGCTCGTCGCGCTGATCGATGATCAGGTGCCTGGCGGCGCGAAGCTCGCGACCGCGCTCGAGGCCCGCAAGCGCTGCGTCTCGGCGCGCGGCTTGTTGATGCTCGCGTCCGCGCTCGAGAGCGCGTTCGGCGGTACGCCACCAGCGGTGAGTGACGACGGCGCGGATCACGTCGCCGATATCGTGGCGGCGGTCGCGGGCGACAAGCGCGGCGTGATCGACGAGCGTCGTGCGGCGGCGTACGGCGCGACCCGCGATCGGGTGCGCCAGGCAAGCGCGGCGGCACAATCCGCCGCCGCCACGACCGCGATGCCTGGCGAGCTCGAGGATCTCGGCGGTGGTCCGGCGAGTGCTCCCGATCTCGATAACATCCCCGATCGCGCGGAGCTCGAGCGCCTGCGCGCCGAGGTCGCGCGCCGCGTCGCCGAGATGTCGCGCTCGATGGCGGCCGCGCGCGATGCCGCGACCGACCTCGCCGACAAGGCGAAGGGCGCGACCGCACGTGGCGCCGCCGACGAAGCTGCACAACTCGATCGCAAGGCCGATGCCGAGCGCGCGCGGATGCACTCGATGCTGGCCGAGCTCGCGAACCTCGAGTCGGAGCTCAAGGAGCTCGAGCGTGCGATCGAGAAGATCAAGAACATGCCGCCGCCGCGGGCGGCGCCCACGCGCACCGGCGACGACACCTCACGGCCGAGCCGCGGACCGAAACTCTCGATCGACGATCAGCTCGCGCAGATGAAGCGCCAGTCCGGCCCGTCGGGTCCCGCGACGCCGCGCTCGGGTCCGGCCACGCCGAATCCCTCGCCGTCGCCACCGCCCGCGTCCGACAAGAAGTCACGTGGCAACGTCGATGACGATCTAGCAGCGCTCAAGAAGAAGATGCAGCAGCAGCCGCCAGCCCCGAAGAAGAAGTAGCGGAGCTCAGCTCGACCGGCCGTAGCGATCTTCGAGCCGGACCACGTCGTCGAGCTCGGGGGTCGAGACCTCGACAACATCGGTGTCCTCGATCGCGGTCATCCGATGGCGAAGCCCCGCCGTGATGTGAAACGGTTCGCGCAGCGCGAGCTCGCGGGTCACCGGCTCGGCGCCATCTTCGTAGTGCACGAAGGAGAGCCGACCGCTCAGCACCATGATCGTCTCGTCTTTGACGTTGTGGAACTGGAGCGACAGCGACTCGCCCGCCTTGATGTGCAGGATCTTGCCGACGTAGCGATCGGTCTTGGCCCAGATCAGCTCGTGACCCCAGGGCTTGGGCACTACCTGCGCCACGGCTACTTCTTCGGAGCCGGAGCCAAAGCACCAGCGCCGCTACCCGTGCCACCGAGCGTGCCGTTCGCGGTGGGGTCCATCGTGGTCGGCATCTCGATCTTGGGATGCGCGCCGGGAATCTCTTCGCGCCGATCGACTTTCCCATCGAAGTCGTCGTCGTAGAGGATCGCGATCAACACGCCGTCGCGATACTGCTCCCACTGATCGGGCTGGCCATCTCCGTTGCGGTCGCGACGCACGCTCGTGAGCGCGCCGCCGCTGTCGTAGATCTCTTTGACATCGAACTTGCCGTCGAAATCGGTGTCCCGCTCGACCTCGGCGACGAGCCCGGTCTTGGGATCGAACACGGCATACATGTCCCATTTGCCGTCGTAGTCGAAGTCGGCGCGCTCGTAGATCGGTGTGCCTTTGCGGTTGTACGCGACCACCCAGTCCTTGCGGCCGTCGTGATCGAAATCGACCTGCTTGCAGGTCATGAACTCGACCTTGGTACCGCCCTCGTCCTCGGTCTTGTACAACCGCCACACGTCCGGGCGGTTGTCCTTGTTGAGGTCGTAGGTCTGCACGTTCTTGCCCTGCGTATCGCAAAGCGTCGGATCGACTTTCGGGATCCCCGCGTCGCTCATCGCATTCTTGGGTGTGGTGTCTTTGGCGCCCGAGTGACACGCCGCCACGAGCAACAACAGACCTAATTTCGAGACCTTCGGCATCACCTCTGGAGCCTATGACGGCCGGGTCCTGCATGCAACGCCTGGAACATTGACCATGCGCGTATGGTCACATAAGGTCACAGGCCTTGGCCCGCAAGAAGATCTCCACGACCGTCTACATCACGCCGGAGCAGGACGCCCAGTTGAAGGCGCTGCACGAGCGAACGAAGGTGCCGGTCGCCGAGTACATCCGCCAGGGCATCGACCTCGTCCTCGACAAGTACCGCGATCAACTCCCCGGCCAGGTGGACCTTCGCCTGCCGTCACGCTAACAAGCAGCGTCCGTGTCGTTCCCCGTTGACCGCATTCGCAACTTCTCGATCATCGCGCACATCGATCACGGCAAGACCACGCTTGCCGATCGAATCCTCGATGAGTGTGGAGCCGTCACTGCGCGCGAGGCGCAGGCCCAGATGCTCGACTCGATGGATCTCGAGCGCGAACGCGGCATCACGATCAAGGCCCAGTCGGTCCAGCTCCACTACAAGGCCGACAACGGGATCACGTACCAGTTTCACCTGATCGACACGCCGGGCCACGTCGACTTTCACTACGAAGTCTCGCGCTCGCTCGCCGCGTGCGAAGGCGCGCTGCTGATCGTCGATGCCGCGCAAGGCGTCGAGGCGCAGACGCTGGCGAACGTCTACCTCGCGCTCGACAACAACCTCGACATCATCCCGGTCCTCAACAAGATCGATCTCCCGGTCGCGCGGCCCGACTTCGTCAAGCAGCAGATCGAGGACATGATCGGCATCGACGCGAAGGACGCGCTGCTGGTGTCCGCGAAGTCCGGCATCGGCATTCGCGAGATGCTCGAGGCGGTCGTCGTGCGCATTCCGCCGCCGAAGGCGGATCGCGAAGCGCCGCTGTCCGCGCTGATCTTCGATAGCTGGTGGGACGCGTTCCGCGGCGTCGTCGTGCTGGTGCGCGTGGTGAGTGGCAAGATCACCAAGGGCACCAAGCTCAAGTTCATGAACACCGACGTGGTGTACGACTGCTTGATGATCGCGGTGCGCCGGCCCGCGGTGTTCGAGGTCGACACGCTCGAAGCGGGGCAGGTCGGTATCCTCGCCGCCTCGATCCGCGACATCGCCGACGCGCGCGTCGGCGATACGATCACCGATGCCGATCGGCCGTGCGCCGAACCACTGCCCGGGTTCAAGACCGTCACGCCGATGGTCTACGCCGGTGTGTTTCCCGTGGACGCCGTCGATTACCAGAGCCTCAAGGACGCGCTCGGTAAGCTCGTCTTGAACGATGCGTCGGTGACGTACGAGCCAGAGACCTCGTCGGCGCTCGGCTTCGGCTTTCGCACGGGCTTCCTCGGCCTCCTCCACATGGAGATCATCCAGGATCGGCTCGAGCGCGAGTTCAACCTCAACCTCATCACGACCGCGCCGAGCGTGCGCTACCGCATCAAGATGACGGACGGTGAGATCGTCGAGCTCGATAACCCGGCCAAGGTTCCGGACCAGGGCCGGTACGAGACCATCGAAGAGCCGATCGTCACCGCCACGGTGCACCTCACGCAGGAGTACGTCGGTCCGATCATGCAGCTGTGCCAGGAGCGCCGCGGCATCCAGCAGGCGCTCCACTACGATCCGGGTGGTCGAATCCGCGTGATCTATGAATTGCCGATGGCAGAGATCGTGTTCGGGTTCTACGATCGCTTGAAGACGATGTCGCGCGGGTACGCTTCCCTCGAATACGAACCGGCCGGATATCGCGAAGCAGATCTCATCCGCCTCGATGTCCTCGTCAACGGCGAGCGCGTCGATGCGCTCTCGATGATCTCGCACCGCGACACCGCGTACCACCGCGGCACCGAGCTCGCGACGAAGATGAAGGATGTCGTGCCGCGCCAGATGTTCGATGTCGCGATCCAGGCCGCGATCGGTTCGCGCATCATCGCTCGGACCACGGTCAAGGCGATCCGCAAGGACGTCACGGCGAAGTGCTACGGCGGCGACATCTCGCGCAAGAAGAAGCTCCTCAACAAGCAGAAAGAGGGCAAGAAGCGCATGAAGTCGGTCGGCTCGGTCGAGCTCCCGCAAGAGGCGTTCTTGACCATCCTGAAGGTGGACTAGTGCGCGCGGCGTGGCTGGATCATCGGGTCCGTCGCGAGGCGAAGTCGCTGGCCAAAGAAGCCCGCGCCGCGATCGGGCTCAAGCGCGGCCTGCACGGCAAGGGCGGCGACCTCGAGACCGTCACGCATACCGTCGAGCAGGCGCTCGCGAGCAAGGACAATGCGACCGTGCGGCGCCAGTTGCCGGTGCTCGACGCGCTGGTCGACGAGCTCGTCAAGCGGCCCACGAAATCGACCGCGCGTGACTACGTCGAATCGATCGGCGCCGCGATCATGATCGCGCTCGCACTTCGCGCGTTCGTCGTCGAGGCGTTCAAGATCCCGTCGGCCTCGATGTATCCGACCCTCGAGATCGGTGACCACATCTTCGTCAACAAGTTCATCTACGGCGTGCGCATCCCGTGGACGACCACGAAGTTGTTCGAGCTCAACGGCCCGCACCGCGGCGAGGTGATCGTCTTCATCTATCCGTGCGATCCAGATCGCGACTACATCAAGCGCGTCGTCGCGCTCTCGGGCCAGAGCATCGAAGTCCGCTGCAATGTCGTCTACGTCGACGGCGTGGCGGTGCCCTCGGTCGTCTCCGATCCGGACACGTCGTACATGGACTACGACGACAAGGGCGATAGCTGGTTCAAGCGGACCACGAGCCGCTACGCCGAGACCGTCGGCGACAAGCAGTACTTCACGTTCCACGATACCGAGCGTCCGGAGCGCGAGAAGCTGCTCGCCGCAGGCACGCTCACCGAAGGGGATGCGCGGGACTTCCCGAAATCGTCGACCCCGCCGAACTGCTCGATGTCCGAAGACCTCGCGAAGGGTATCGGCCCACAGACGCTCGGCAAGATCGTCCAGGATAAATCCGAGAGCGCGGCGAAGGTCTGCGAGCCGCGCGAGCACTACATCGTGCCGCCGGGCCACGTGTTCGTGATGGGCGACAACCGCAACAACTCGAACGACTCGCGCGTCTGGGGCTCGGTCCCGATCGAGAACATCAAGGGCAAGGCCCTCTTTATCTGGCTCTCGTACGAGAAGTTCGATCCCTTCCATTTCTGGAGGAAGACTCCGGGCCTCGATGGCATTCGCTTCAGCCGCATCGGCGACTTCGTGAAGTAACCCCTACGGCTTGGCGTGGCCGGTTGCGAGCTTCTTGAACGCTTGATCGAGCGCGCCTTGCACCGCGCTCTCCGTCACGCCGTCCCATACGAACGCGCGATCCTTGTCGCGCAGCTTCATCCCGATCTCCTGCTTGATCGTCGCCTGACCATCACCGGTGAAGCCCATCGTACGACCCGGGATGGTCTCGCCGAGCACGTGGATCGCCAGGTGGACCGAGAGCCGCTGGGTGTTCGGCTTACCCTCCATCGGAGTGATCTCCTCGGAGGCTTCGGTGATCTCGACGGTGACGAGATAGCTGCCGGAGATCCCCTTCTTGGTCAGAAACTTTCGGTAAGGCTCCGCGCTGGTCCTCGGATCGGGAGCGCCGTCGAGCGTGCCGATCAGCTGCGGGTGCTTATCGAACTGCTTCCTGACCTCGGTCTCGACGCGCTCTTTCGCGAACGCGGCGACGTCCCCTTTGACCTCCGGCTTCGGGGTCACCGCGGTCAATTCGAAGTGGTACTTCTTGGCCGGCGCAGCGACGACGACCGAGGACGAAAGAAGTGCGAGCGCGACGAATGCGGCCGATGCGGCGACGCCTGAGGTCTTCATGGGGAGGCGCATCATGCCCGATGTGACGTCGCGTGCTAGCTTCCATTCATGGGGAGGCCGCGCTGGCACGACGTCGTGATCGTCGCGGCGCTGGTAGGCTTCGTCGCGGTCGGAGTGTGGGCTCTCTGGTGGGACGATGTAAGGACCTACCTGCATCTAGCGCCCCAAAAACCGGCCTCAGGCTCCGGTGCAGAGAAGTCAGCTCCAGAGGCGAGTAGTTCGCACCGAACTTGACCGTGATTGCCGAGGCTTAGTACCGTTCGAACTGAGGCTGCGCCGAGGGGTTTTCCGCGGCCTCTGGAGCTCATGTTCACCATACTCATTCAGGAATAAGGCGGCGAGCAGCGCCGCATGGTGTTCAACAAGCCTGAGGTGACGATCGGGCGCGTTCAGGGCAACGACATCGTATTGCCCAAGGGCAACGTGTCGAAGCGCCATGCGCGCATCGTGCTCAAAGACGGCAAGTTCATCATTGTCGATCTCAAGAGCACGAACGGCACCTACGTCAACGGTCGCAAGATCACGAGTCCGCTCGTCGTCAAAGACTCCGACAAGATCTACATCGGCGATTTCATCGTCGGAGTAGATGAGGCTGCGAGTGCGGATGGTGGTGAGCCGTCCGAAACCACGACGTCGCCGCCGGGACAAGATCGAGCTGCCTCCGCGATGGAGCCGGAGGCGCGTCCGCCGCGTCCGACGATCGCGTCGCCACAGCCGATGCCGATGCCGGGAGGCCCGATGGGTGGGGGCATGAATCCAGGTCCGATGGGTGGTGGATCGAGTGCCCCCGCTCCGGAACCTGCGCCGCCGCCGATGGCGCCCCCGGCGCCGCGTCCAGTGCCCCCGCGGCCTGCACCAGGTCCTCGTGATCTCGGTGGACCGCCGTCGAATACGGGCGGACCCGCCGAGCGTTCTCCGCTTCCGGCGCGCGAGCCGCTGGCTCCACGCGACATGCCGCCCATCGGCGCACCTCCGCCGGGGCGACCGAACCTGCGTCCGGGCGGCACGATGCCGCCGCCGATGGCGCAAGCACCGATGGGCCAGGCACCGATGGCGCACGTGATCTGGTCGCGCCACCTTCGGCACAATCCGAAGAATCCGAATTGGGCCAACCGCGACCGCTT
>JANXOP010000427.1 GCA_025357755.1 Kofleriaceae bacterium
CCGTCGATGCGGGTCAAGAGCCGGATGGGTGGTGTGCTCGGCGTGCTCGTGATCGCGGTCGCGCTCGGCGCGGTCTACATGATCTATCGGACGTTCACGAAGCAGGACGAGATCAACGCGCAAGACAAAGCGCAAGCAGCCGCGGACAAAGAGAAGCACGACAAGGACACGCTGAACGCGATCGCGGATCTCCCCGATCCGGGCTCGATCAAGGTCACCTCGGATCCGCCGCAAGCCGGCGTGTGGTTGAAGATCGGTCGGACGCCGGTCGATTCGATCGGGCTCGAGTCGTCGATGATGCACGAGCTCCGCGTCGAGGGCATCGACGGCTACGATCCGATCGATACCCAGGTCGTGCCGACGCACTGGTCGGCGCCCGCGGCGGGGCAAAAAGCGCGGAAGGCGTCGATCACGGTCGTGTTGAAGCCGGCGACGAAAGACAAGAGCGGCAAGCCGGCGCCGATCAAGCTGCCGGTGATGCCGCCCAAGCCGCCGGATGCGACCGGCTTCACGCCGGGCCGCGGTCCGATCCACGTCGAGTCGACGCCGTCGAATGCCGAGGTCTGGATGTACATCGGCATGACGAACAACGTCGAGCTCCAGGGGATTCGCGCGGGCATGCCGTACGAGCTCCGCGTGCTCGCAGATGGATATCTGCCCGGCTACGTCACGGTCACCGCTGACGACTGGCGTGACGGCGGCGATCCGAACACGCCGATCGATCGCGCGAAGAAGAAGGCGACGCTCGCGAAGGCGATCACGCTCGAGAAGGATCCGAACGCGACCGCCGGCTCTGGCGACGCTCCGAAAACGCCCGGAAAAAAAGACGGTAAGAAGAAGGGGCACTGACGTGGCCCAGGCACGCACACTTCATGTGCGTTGCACGACCTGGGAGCAGGTCGACGTGTTCACGACGCGCAAGCTCCGCAAGGGCAAGCTGCTGTCGATGAAGGTGCCGTTCGAGACCAAGGCAGGCGCACCGCTCACCCTCGGGCTCGAGCTGCCCAACCAGCTCGTCGTCGCGATCGACGGCATCGTCCAGCGCGCGTCGCCGATCGATCCCGAGCCGGGAGCGAAGCCGGATGTGTCGCGCACGTGGATCGAGATCGAGCTGACCGGCCTCACCGACGAGGTGATGACCCGGATCCGCACGATGGCGAGCGAAGCGATCGAGGGCAAGACCCCGCCCAGTACCGCGACGCCGCCGGCGCTGCGCCGCACGAGCGCGGCGGTCGTCGATGATCTCCCGGCCGACGAGCGCGAGCTGTTCCAGCACCTCTCGAGCGAGCTCCGTCGGATGCGCAGCGCCGCGGTCCACGACGTCCTCGGCGTACCAGTCGATGCGAATGCCGCGCAGGTCCGCACGAGCTGGAAGAACCTGATCCGTCGCCATCATCCGGACCTCGTCGCGCGTCGCGCCGCGCCCGCGATCTCGCACCTCGCCGAGGAGCTCACGATCCTGTCGAATCGCGCCTACGATCGGCTGCGTGCGGCGCTCGTCGCCGAGGGCCACGGCACGATCGTCGGCCCCACGTTGAGCTCGCCGCCGGGCTGGCTTGTCGGGTTCGAGGACATCGCGAGCGGCGGCGCGATCGTGCGGCCGTCGCAGCCGCGCCTCGAGCATGTCCCCGATGCCACGCCGCGACCGCGCACGTCGCCGACGTTGCCACCGTCCACGATCCAGGGAGGGGAAGCCTTCGAGGTGCGGGCGCGCGCGATGCTCGCGGCTGGCGATGGTGAGAATGCGCGCGAGGTGCTCGCGGCCGCACTCGTGGTCTATCCGCGCTCGAAGTCGCTGCGCGCGCTGTACCTCGTCGCGACCGCCCTCGTCGCCTTGTTGCGTGGTGAAGTCATGCTCGCGATCTCGCAGCTCGAGACCGCGCTCGCGCACTACGAGCAATCGATCGAGGCGACGATGCTGCTCGAACACGTCAAGAAGTACGGCGCCGGACGGCCCGATGACATGCGGCGAGTGTTCCAGTGAGCCGCGCGGTCGGGATCGATCTCGGCACCACGAACTCTGTCGTCGCGGTGATCGATCGAGATGGCGCGCCCCGCATCCTCACGACCGCGGAGGGCTCGACCACGATGCCCTCGCTCGTCTGGTTCTCGCCCGACGGTCCGGTGGTCGGCGAAGCCGCGCGTGCCGGACTCGATCACAGCCCCGATTGCACCGTGTTCGGCGCGAAGCGCCTGCTCGGGCGGCGGTTCGATCATCCCGAGATTCGGCGGCTCGCGCGCACGTTGCCGTACGAGCTGACGGCCGCACCCAATGGCGATACCTGGGTCCAGCTCGCCGCCGGTCGCGCGATCTCACCGGAAGAAATCTCCGCGCTGATCCTGCGCGAGCTGCGTCGCACCGCCGAGGCGTTTCTCGGAGAACCGGTCACGCGCGCGGTGATCACGATCCCCGCCTGGTACGACGCCGCGCAGCGTCAGGCGACCAAGGACGCCGCGCAGATCGCGGGCCTCTCCGTGTTGCGCTTGCTGAGCGAGCCGACCGCCGCGGCGCTCGGTCACGGCGCGCATCGCGGTGAGGATCGCCGCTACCTCGTGTGCGACCTCGGCGGCGGCACGTTCGACGTCGCGGTCGTCGATGCCGAAGGTGGCGTGTTCGAAGTGCTCGCGACGACCGGCGACCCGTTCCTCGGCGGCGACGATGTCGATCGCGTGATCGTCGAGAACCTCGTGCGCGATGTCCGCCAGGCCCGGGGCATCGATATCTCCTCGGATGCGATCGCGATCGAACGGCTCCGGCTCGCCGCGCAACGCACCAAGCACGAGCTCTCCGATCAGCTGTCCGCGAGGCTCGCGATCGCCGAGCTCGCGCAGTTGCCCTCGGGCAAGGGTGTCGAATACAGCCGCGTGATCCGGCGCGACGAGATGGAGCTGTGGGCCTCGCCGCTGGTCAAGCGCATCGAAGCGCCGGTGACCGATGCGCTCCACCGCGCGGGGCGCAAGCG
This sequence comes from Kofleriaceae bacterium, assembly GCA_025357755.1. Lineage (GTDB taxonomy): Bacteria > Myxococcota_A > Polyangia > Haliangiales > Haliangiaceae > JABFXX01. Next base: position 2,964 of record JANXOP010000427.1, read on the forward strand.
CGAGGCGGTCGACGAGGTGCTGCTCGTCGGTGGCTCGACCCGGATTCCGATCGTGCGCAAGGAGCTCGCCCGGATCCTCGGTCGCGATCCGAGCGTGATCCCGAACCCCGAAGAGGTCGTCGCGATCGGCGCGGCGCTCGAGGTCGCGCGGCTCGATGGCATCATCGATGGCGTGCTGCTGATCGATGTCGCCGCGCGCGGCATCTCGATGTCGACCGCGGATAGCGAGTGCGAGATGGTGATCGCGCAGAGCTCGGTCGTGCCGACGCGCGAACATCGCCTGCTCGCGACGCGCAGCGACAACCAGCCGCGGATCGAGTTCGATCTGTGGGAAGGCGAGTCGCCCGAGCCCGCCCGCAATCGCCACCTCGGCCGCTACGCGGTGGTCGATCTTCCCGTCGCACCCTCGGGCGACGTGCTGTGCCTGATCGAGGTCACCGTCGATACCGATGGCGTGGTCCGGCTCGGCGCCTCGGAGCTCGTCTCCGGCGAGCGGCTCACGCTCGAGCAACTCGCGCACGCGGGCCTGTCGCGCGCCGAGGTCATGCGGCTCCAGAAGTCGCTGCTCGAGGCGGCCTCTTGAAGCTCGCCGTGTTGTGGCTCGTCGCCTGCGGTGGTGCGGCGCCGCGACCGGCGCCGCCGG
>JANXOP010000442.1 GCA_025357755.1 Kofleriaceae bacterium
CGCGGATCCGCTCGGCGAGGTTGTAGGCGCCAACCATCTCGGTCCGCGGCAGCACCACCGCGATCTCTTCGCCGCCGTAGCGGGTCGCCGTATCGACCCCGCGCATCTGGGACTTCACGACGGTCGAGATTGCGCGCAACACCCGGTCACCGACAAGATGGCCGTAGTTGTCGTTCAGCTTCTTGAAATCGTCGACGTCCATCATGATCACGGAGAACGCGGTCTTGTAGCGAGCCGAGCGTGCAATCTCTTCTTCGATCCGTGCGTCGAAGTAGCGACGAACGTAGAGTCCGGTCAAGCCGTCGACCATCGCGAGCTCGTAGAGATGCGCGTTCTGCAGCGCGGCCGCGATCTGGAGCGCCAAGGCCTCGAGCAACCGCACGCTCTCGGGGCCGAAGGCCTTGGGTCGCGTCGACTGCACGGCGATCACGCCTTCGACCTCACCGTACATCACGAGCGGCACGCCGAGCCACGATCGGATGCCGTGCTCCGCTCCATCGCTCTCGATATCGGCGAGTGTCAGGTCCTCGATCGAGCGCGAGGCGCCATTGAGCATCACCCATCCCGCCGCGCCCGCCCCCGCGACCATCGCGGTGCGGAAGAACTTGTCGGCCTGGCGGTCATAGCTGTCGATCATCAGCTCCGAATCGCGACCTGCGCGGCGGTGGACCAGCGCGACCGCATCGGCATCAGGGATCGCATTGGAGGTCTCGCGCGCGACCGCTTCGACGAGCTCTTCGACCTGGAGCGACGAGGAGAAGCGTCGCGCGGTCGCATTCAGGATCTCGAGATCGTGGACGCGCTCTTCGAGCAACTTGCTCGTTCGCGACAGCCGCGCGAACACGAAGTTGATCAGGAGATACGTGATCGAAAGCAGCACGAACCCGAGCGGCTGATCCGGATCGTAGAGCAGCACGAGCACGACGCCGATCGGCATCAGGGAAGCTTCGGCGGCGATGCCCGGCAGGGCGAGCTCGCGGAGATAACCGCGCAACGAGTGACCGAGCAGGCGATGACGGATGCCCTGGATCGCGTAGTGCGAGACCAGCAACACGCCGGCGATCGCGATGACGTGGAGCGCCGCGTTCCAGGGCGACGGATGGTGTCCGACGAGCTTGTCGGCGCCGAACATCCAGCCGCACGCGACGAGCAAGCCGCCGCTCATGCCGCCGAAGTAGAGAACGTACCCGATCTCGGCCCACCAGCCATCGGGATCGCGGCGATCGCGGCGCACGGCGATCGCGAGCCGCACGCTCGCATCGACGGTCAAGGCGAGCGCGACGAGCGTGCCCGCCTCGATCGTGCCGACGCATAGCGCGGCCGCGACGTAGTACGCGGAATCGAGCGACAGCACGCTCGCGTCGACCAGGCGGAACGCGAGCGCACGCGCAGCAAGGATGATCGTGACGAACAGACCGATCGAGAGCGGTCCCGAAGGCACGTCGTGCGGCACGATGTGGAGCGCCGGCAAGCCGAGCACCACGAACCAGCCTACGAGGCCGACCAGGATCGTGAGGACGTGACCAGCGGTCCGCTTCTGCGGCGGGGTCGGCGTGGCGCCTTCGCTGACGGCACGCTCGACGACGACCTCGGGCACCGACGGCACGCTAGGGGCGCGTTCCAGTGCCGCCCCCGAAGCCCGCGATGCCATGGCCGGTATCTACCATCCCGTGGTCACCGAAAGCGCGAAAGGCTCCGTCACCGAGTGGTGAAGAAGCCTTTGAAGAGGGGCAGATGTGGTTAAAGGTCAGATGATCAAATATCGATGATCATGACTCCGCGTTCGTTCTCTTCACGAGGTGGCGTAACCCTCGGCCGGTCGTCTTCGCGATACGGCTCGATCGGGAGCTCGATACGAACGCGAGCATCCTCGCGTCGTCGCTCCTCTTCTTTCTTCAGGATCTCTTCGATAATCCAGGGATCCAACATCGGGGACCGCCTTTCCTGTACGGGTCGAGACCAGACACTCATCCACTCTACGTAACTACTGCCTCCACCTAGTGCAACCCACGGGCCTTCAGCTCTTCACCCCGTGCTTCTATTCTAACGCATCGAAATCGCCTCGGCTCCACTTCTCCGAGAAGAAAACGTCACCAATAGATCACACCGCGAGTGGCGTAAACCCGGCACTCCAGTGGGGTCATCGCACCCACCGAGCCCCATCATCGACGAGGAATCACGTGCTAAAGCGCGAGCTTGAGTCGGTTCCACGCGGCTTGACCTTTTTGCGGTGTGTGGTGACAGTTTTGGCGGTCCGGATTCGAGATCCCAGGGTGTGCAGCTACCTACCCGGTGCGCACGTACCCTGGCTATTCGAGCTGCTACTCGAGATCTTTGAGCTTCCAGACGCCGTCTTCTTTTTGGAACTTCACTTCGTACTTCTCGCCGTAGCTCATCCTCGCGTCGTTGCCGCGCTCGACGATCGGCTCGTCGACATTCGCTTCGAGGGTGTTCATCAGGGTCTCCATCTTCTCCTTGGAGGCTCCCGTGAACTGCGCCTTCATCTTCGCGGTGTCCATCTTCTCGCGGTACTGGTTCGGCACGAACCGCAGCATGATGTCCCAGCGCTCGAGCCGGAACGCACGGATGAACGAGCGCAGCGCCGACTTCGGCGAGGTCTGGTCGTAGAACCCGAGCGGATTCGTGGAAATCTTCCACTCGCCGCCTTCCTGGACGAGCCGCATCTGGTCGCCGAGGCCGTACTCGAACTCGGCAGAGACTTCGAGGCTGCCGTGCTTGCCGCGCAGTCGATCGGCAGTCTCGTCGACCTCGCGCGGGTTGTCGCGCATCATCCGCACGTAGTCATCGCGCGAGACCTTGCTACGAAAGCTCGACGACATCTGATCGTACGACTCGCCGAAGTCGTGGTTCTTGAGCGCGCGGCCGTACTTGTCGAGCGTGTTCGACGGGCCCGAAGACCTGCCGCACGCCGCCACCACCAAAAGGATCAGGACGCGTCGCACGCTAGCGTTATAGCGAAGCCCGGGAGGCCCCGCCACCCTTCGCTCGCACGTCCCGGCCGAAGGTCCGCGTGGCTGCCAGCATCGCGAGGATCGCGAGGGCGAGGAACCCGAGCGGCACCCACATCGCGATGGTCAGCGAGCTCTTGTCCGAGATGATGCCGAGCACCCACGACGAGGGCGCCGTGCCGATCAAGTGCATCGTGAAGATCACGAGGCCCTGCGCCGCGGCGGCGTGGGTCGCGGGCGCGACGTCGTCGACGCTCACCGCGATCGGCGCGTGATACCAGAACATGAAGAAGAGGTTTGCGACGCCCGCGGCGTAGAGCGCCGGTCCCGGATCGAGCTGCAGGCACAAGAGGCTGAACGGAATCGCGAGCGTCATGCCGAGCGCGATCGTCCACAACCTGCCCGCTTCGGTCTTGGATCGCATCCAGTCCGCGATCCGACCACCGGCCACGACGCCGAGCACCGCACCGACGAGCGCCGCGGACAACACGTTCGTCGCCGCGGTCGGCGTCATGTGCTTTTCGCGCTCGAGAAAATCGATCAGCCACGCGTTGTAGCCGCCGGCCGCGAACGCCATCGCGGTGGTCGACATCATGATCCAGCGCAACGTCGGGATGCGCAGCAACACGCGCGCGCTGTCGAAGAACCCACCGAGCCCTTGCGAGAGCGACATCTCCGGCCCTGGCAAGCCCGGATGCTCGGGGATCGAGAGCAACAGGATGCCGAGCGCGACCAGCACGCCGGGGATCGCGATCCACACCACCACGGACGGAAAGCCCGCGGCCTTGCCGGCGAAGAAGCCGGCGGCACCACCGAACAACAGGCCGAGGTTGAAGATCGCCATCCGGCTCGCCTTGCGTGGGCCGTTGTAGAGCTGACCGATGATCGAGTTCGCGATCGGGACGACCGCGGCCGTGCCGAGCCCGACCGCAGCGCGCGAGAGTACGAGCGTCATCGTATTCGTGGCGAACACGCCCGCGGCCCCCGAGAGGCTCGCGAAGATCATGCCGACCGCGATCACGCGGCGACGATCGAAGCGGTCACCGGCCCAGCCGAACACGAGCGTCGCGATCGCGTGCGGCAACAAGAACGCGGTCGCGAGTAAGCCGAGCTTCGCGTCGTGGAGCAAGAACCGGACACGTAGATCCTCGTACGTCGCGAACAAGCTATTGCGCGCCGCGTACGCGACGAGGTTCGTCAGCGCGAGCACTGCCAGAATCACGCCCGATCGCGTGCTCACACTTCGCCCGCCCACGTCACTCACGGTACGTTGTCTCCCGCACTGGTCTCTTGGACCTCGACGTCGTAGGCCGCCTCGCCGGTCGCGTTCGGATCTGCGCTCTTCACGCAGATCACCGCCTTCGCATTCGAAGGTACGGCGCCGGTCAGCTTTTCTTCGCCACCCTTCTTCAGCTTGTTCGCGACCTGGATTGCTTTTCCGTCGACGAACAACTCGGCCGAGACATCGAAATCACTCGGTGGGTTGATCGTCGCGATGACCGTGCGGCCGGCGGTCTCCGGTGCGAGCCCGAAGCAATCGAGATCGCCCGGCGTCCAGCGCGCGTGTACCACGGTGCGATCGTTCGGCATGAGGAAAGGCTTGTCGACCGAATCGTTCGGCTCGAGCTCGCCATCGGTGACCGGTACTTGCTGCGTGACCTTCACGGTGTACGCGGTCTCGGGGTTCGAACCGCTCCCCTTGATCGTCAGGTAGTGAAATGGCGGCGAGCCCTGGGGCACGACCGGCACGAGGCCGCGGACGACGAGCGGCGCGCCGCGCGGTGCCTTGCGTACGAGCACCGGGTTCGTGATGCCATCGTCGACATCGAGCTCGAGCGCGACCCCTTCGACCGCGGAGACCTCGAGATCGATCGTGTTCTTCGCCGACAGGGTCTCGACCGAGAGCTTCCACACGTCGATATCGCCCGACCATCCGAGGAAGCCCGTGCCGCTATCCCCGGCGATGAGGTCGTTCGAGGTGCCGCGATCTTCGTCGGGCTCGTGCTCGCCGTTTGGTGGGATCGGGGCGAGCGTGGCGGTCAGCTCGTAGACTGCTACGAGCACGGGTGCGGCGCCCTTCTTCGCGGGTTTGGTTTTGCGCTTCGCCGCGGCCTTGACCACGACCGTGTACCGCCCGGGCACGACGCCGAAGTTCGGAAAACCCTCTTTGACCCGTGCGCCACCGCGAGCCGACCGCGCGACCATCGCGCCGTTACTGTCCTCGAGCTCGACGACGAGGTCGGCCTCGACCGCGTTGACCATCAGCGACAACGCGCCGGGCTTGTCGATCTCGAGCCGGTAGTGATCGACGTCGGTCTCGGGATCGATCGTGCCGCGCATCGTGCTCTCGAGCGGGAACGGCGTCGCGACATCGTCGCCGTCGTTCGGCTCGATCTCGTCACCGACCGCGCCGTTCGCGCGCCCGCCAGCATCGGGGAACTGTGGCTGGTTGACGACCTCGATCGGCGCGACGCCGCTACCGCGCGACGAACGCGGCTTGTCGCCGGATCCGTGGCACGCGGTCAGCAGCAGTGCACCGACGAGGATCCTCACCCGAGCTTGCTCCGCTCGGTCATCCCGGCGAGGAACTCCGCCGACGACACCACCGCGCCGTTGACCTTGCACTCGCCCTTCATCTTGAAGATCTTGCCCTTGCGGAGCGGGATGACCTCGATCACGAGCTGGTCGCCGGGGACCACGGCCTTCCGGAACTTCACCTGATCGATCGCCATGAACACCATCACGTGGGTGACCGGATCGAACTGGATCGTGCGCGACGCGAGGATGCCACCGGCTTGCGCCATGGCTTCGATCTGGAGCACGCCGGGCATCACGGGATTGCCGGGAAAGTGGCCCTGGAAGTACGGTTCGTTGAACGAGACGTTCTTGAGCGCGACGACCTTGTCGTCATCGAGCTCGAGCACGCGATCGATCAGCAAGAACGGATAGCGATGGGGAAGCAGCTCGAGGATACGTTCGAGCTTCATCACCGACGCTTGGGGCGGCTGAGGATCCATAGCGGACCCGTCTATACCGCGGAACTACTTCATCTGGGCGTTGAGCTGCGGCGTCAGGTCGACTGTCGGATCGGCGTACACCACGGCGTCGTGGTCGAGGATGATGTTGATGCCCTCGGCCTTCGCGATCGCCTCGATCTTCGGGCTCGCCTGCTTGAGGAGGTCGCGGATCAGCTTCGAGCGGTCCGTCGAGAGCTCGCGCTCGAGCTTCACGTAAACTTGTTGCAGGTCGACGAACTTCTTCTCGAGCTCGGCGCGCTTGGCCTCGAACGCGTCGGGTTTGAGGACGCCCTTCTGCTTGTCGAGATCGGCCGAGGCCGCCTGGAGGTCCTTCTGCTGCTTGTCGAGCTCGGACTGCTTGGCCTTGCGCGTCTTCTCGAAGGCCTCGTTCGCGCGCTTGCCGGCGGGCGTGGTCGACAGGGTGTTCGAGAGATCGATCACCCCGATCTTCGGTGCCGTCGGAACGCCACTCTTTGCCAACCCCATCAAGACGGGGCTGACCATCAGGCCAAAACCGAAAATACCGAGAGCGAGATAGCGGTTCATACCGCCTTATACGACGAGATGCCCCGCCCGCTGATTCAACGCGTCGGCTAGAAGAAGTTGCCGATAGTGAACTCGAACACCAGCGGGTCTTCACCGATCTGCTGGTCGAGGGGGATGCCCCACTCGAACCGCAAGGGGCCGATCGGCGAGATCCAGCGGAAGCCGAAGCCGACGGATTTGCGAATGCCGGAGTACAGCGAGTCCGCACGGAAGCACGGGTCGAACTGGATCGGCACCGCCGCGTTCTTGCGCTGCAGGCCGCCGCAGTAGCGAGCCTCGAGGTTGTACGCGTTACCCATGTCGTAGAACACGACGCCGGAGATGCCGACCTTCTTGAACAGCGGGAACTCGATCTCGCTGTTGAAGATCACCTGCATGTTACCGCCGAGCGGCAGCTGTGCGAGCGCGTTGCCGACATCGCCGGGTTGCTGGGTGAGGAGCTTGGGACCGAGCGAGAGCGGTGCGTAACCACGGATGTTGTAGATACCGCCGACCAGGTAGCGCTCGGAGATGGGTACGCCGAGCGGATCCTGCGAGGTGGTGATACCGACCTCGGCGTTGACGTGGAGATCGAACGGTCCCCACAGCTGCTTGTACTTGCGGAGGAAGCCGCCGAGGCGAACGAACTTGTTCTCCGAGCCGGTCCACTTGTCGGCGTACTCGGCAAAGATCGAATCGTACCAACCCTCGGTCGGGAACAAGCGGTTGTTACGCGAGTCCCACGATAGCGATGCGCGCACTGAAGAGGTGGTGCCACCGCGGAACAAGTTCGCGACCGACGATGCCGCGATAGGCGAGGTGGTGGCGCCGAGGCTGGCGAACCCGCCCGAGCCCGTCGTGATGCTGACGTCCTCGAGCTTGTACGTGAGGAACGCGCGCGCCTCGTACGAGAGTGGATACCCCCAGGTCAGGGTGCCACCGGTCGCGTTGCGAGCGAACGTCGAGGTCGTGTTGCCGAGGTAGCGGCTCTGGTTGTAGAGGTCGAACGCGAACGTCCAGTAGGTATCGAGGAAGTACGGCTCGACGAAGCGGAGCAGGAACAGCTGGCGGAGCGAGCTGATCTGCGCCTGCAGCGCGAGGGTCTGACCGCGGCCGAACAAGTTGTTCTGGCTGATCTGCGCCTGAGCGATGAAGTTCTCGACCGAGGAGAAGCCAGCGCCGATCTGGAACGTGCCGGTCGGGCGCTCGGAGACCTCGACGTTGACCTCGACGAACTCGTCCGAGGAGCCGCGCTTGGTCGACACGACGACGTTCTCGAAGAAGCCGAGCGCCATGATGCGCTTCTTGGAGACCTCGAGGTTCGTGTTGTTGAACAGCTCGCCCTCCGAGATCTTCATCTCGCGACGGATCACCTTGTCGCGCGTCTTGGAGTTACCGCGGACGTTGATGCGCTCGAAGTAGGCGCGCTTGCCGCGAGCCACCTCGAACGTCAGGCTGATCGTCTTCTTCTCGAGGTCGACCTTGGTCAGCGGCAGGACGTTCGCGTACGCGTAGCCCTGATCCTGGTAGTAGTTGGACAGCGACTCGCGGTCCTCGGCGATCAGCGTGCGCGAGAACTTCAGGCCCGGGCGCATGCGGACACGCTCGAGGTTCTTCTGGGTGGTGCCGATCAGATCGCCCTTGAAGTTGACCGTCCCGATCGTGAAGACCGGGCCCTCGTCGACGGGAATCGACAGGTACATGTACTGCTTGTCGCGCGAGAGGCGGAGCTGCGGGGTGCCGACCTTGACGTTCGCGTAGCCGCGGTCCCAGTAGTGCGCGCTGACCAGCAGGAGGTCGCGCTCGAACGCTTCTTGCGAGTACGTGCCGCTGTCGTTGAGGAATGACAGTGCGTCGGCGCGGCGAGTCGAGATCGAGTTACGGAGCTCGTCATCGGAGATGCTGTTGTTGCCGATGAACTGGACCTCGCGGATTTTGACTTTCGCCTTCTCGTCGATCTTGAACCAGACATCGACCTCGGCCTCGTTGATCGCCTTGACCTCCCAGTCGACGGTCGCGAGGTAGTAGCCCTTCTGGACGTAGACATCCGCGATCTTCTCGCGGTTCTTCTTGACCTTACCGATGTCGACGATCGTGTCGAGCTCGAGGTCGATCACTTCATTGATCTTCGAGAGCTCGAGCTCGCTGTTGCCTGCGATCAGGACCTTGCGAATCGACGGCTTCTCTTTGACCGCGAACGTCAGCGTGAGGCCACCCGACGCACCGACCTCGGCTTCGACATCGATGTCGGCGAAGAAGCCCATCTTCCACATCGTCCGGAGGTCTTCGCGCAACTTCGTCGGATCGAGCGCGGTGCCCGCCTTCGAGAGCAGCTGGACGCGAATCGCGTCGTCTTCAACTTTGCGGTTACCGCGGAACTGGATGCGCTCGATCGTGCGGCCCTGCCACTGCACGGCGCCGACCGGTGGCGTGGGTGGCGTGGTCGATCCGGATCCGGAACCGGCGCTATCGGCCGGCGCCGGGTCGGCCGGTGGAGGCGTGGGAGCCGGTGCCGGCGTGGGAGCCGGCGCGGGCGTCGGAGTTGGCGTCTGCGCGAGCGCGATGCGCGCACTCGTGCCGAGCAGGAACAAAGCGAGGGTCAGCGCGACCGACCGAGCGTGAAGCTTCACGAAACCACTCCCTCGGCGTCACCATCTGCTGCGGCTGCAGCAGTATCGGCAGGCTCACCCGTCGGCGCGGTCGAGCCGATCGGCGCGACCTTACCTGGCGAGCGATACGCGTCTTCTTGTTCTTCGACCAAGCGCCCACCATCGACCATGCGCATACGTCGCGGCATCAGGTTCGCGAGCTCCGGGTTGTGCGTGACGACGAGCAGCGTCGAGCCGAACTCTTGGTTGAGCTCGAGAAACAGTTGATGGATGGCCTCGCCGGTCGCGCGGTCGAGGTTGCCGGTCGGCTCGTCGGCGAGCAGCAGTGCCGGCTTGAGGACGAGCGCGCGGGCGAGCGCGACGCGCTGTTGCTCGCCGCCCGAGAGCTCGCTCGGACGGTGGGTCAAGCGGTGGCCGAGCCCGACGCGGCCGAGAATGTCTCTCGCGTCCGAGCGAGCACGGGTCAACGGCATGCCCTGGATCAGGCCCGGCATCATCACGTTCTCGAGCGCGCTGAACTCGGGGAGCAGGTGATGGAACTGAAACACGAAGCCGATGCGCCGATTGCGGAACTCCGCGAGTCGCGACGGGCTCATTCGCGTGAGCTCTTCGTTGTTGAAGGTGATCGTGCCTGCGCTCGGCAGATCGAGCGTGCCGAGGATCTGGAGCAGCGTGGACTTGCCGACGCCCGATGCACCGACGACGGCGACCATGTCGCCTGCCGCGAGCTCGACGTTGACGTCGGTCAACACGGGCAGCGCGACGCCACCGTGCATGTAGACCTTCGAGAGGTTCCGGACGACGACGTTCGCGCCACTTCGGCCGCCGGTGTTTTGCGCGTCGCTCAAGGGAATCTCTAACGAGCGCGGGACCTTACTTATGGCTCCGGCAGGTGTCAACGCGCGATGAGACCTATGCAGGGCGCGAAAAGGTTGCTCGGAACTTCGGCGAGATCGGTGTTAAAGCGAGAGGTTCACGCCCGCGGTCCACATCGACGCGGTCTGATCGAGTTGCGTCCCACCGGCGGTGTCAAAGCTTGCCTGGTTGCGGGTGTAGTCGACGTAGACGCCGAACCCGGTCAGGAGCAGATCGACCCGGTACTCGACACCGAGCGAGAACGTGTAGCCGGTGCCGGTCGTCGTCACCTGGCTGTCGACGGCCGTGAGGTCGGTTCGAAGCAGGCCCAGCCGGCCGAACAGCTCGAAGTTGTTCCCGAGGGCGTAGTTGTACTTGCCGGCGAGCTGGACCGACCGGGAGTCGAACTGCCCCGTGCCAGCGGCGTTCGCGTCGACGTAGCCATAGCCGCTGTACATGCCTTCGATCGAGAACGGCCCGATTCGGTAGCCGAGGACGCCGCGCGCGGACCGACCGTCGGCGCGATAGCTCGCGTTCGCCGAGTCGCTGACGTTGCCGCCGGTTCCGACGCCTAGCCCGATGTACGTACCGGCCGAGGCGACGCCACTGGAGAGCACGACCGCGGCGATGACGAGGGAGCGCATGGGCTGGTGCGGAGCGAGAACCGTGCCACCCCCAACTGACTGATCCCGCGACGGCAGGATCGCCGACCGTGAAGCGCTGGCTACAGCTAGTGGCGCATGCCGGTCGCCGGTCGCACGCGCGACCCGAGGAACGCCGGATAGAACGTCGCGATGATCGAGATCACGACGCCCGCGAAGAACGTCATGCCGACGCTGCCGTAGTCGACGTTCACCGGCAACTTGTCGATGTAGTAGACATCGGGGTTGAGCGGGATCCCGACACGTTTGCCGATGTAGCAGAACGCCAGGCCGGTCGCGACACCGAGGGTGGTGCCGATCAGGCCGATCAGGAGGCCCTGGATCGCGAACAGCCCCATGATGCCGTGGTCACTCGCGCCGAGCGTCTTGAGGAGAGCGATCTCGCGCTGCTTCTCGACAACGACCATGATCAGGTTCCCGATGATCGAGAACGACGCGACGATGATCACGATCCCGAGCACGAGGAACATCGCGATCTTCTCGAGCTTCAACGCCGAGAACAACGAGCGATTGAGCTCCTTCCAATCGACGACGCGATACTTCGGCCCGAGCGTGTCGCTCAGCTTCTTGACGTAGCGGTCGGTGTCATCCGGGCTACCGATCCGGACCTCGATGCCGTCGATCGCATCGCCGCGATCGAGGAACTCGTCGAGCGAATCGAGCGACACGTAGACGAACTTGAGATCGTACTCGTACATCCCGGTGAAGAAGATGCCCGCGATCCGATAGTCGCGATTGAACGGAATCGGCGTGCCGGTCGCGTCGGGGTTCGAGGGATCGGAGAGCGGCGACACGAGCCGGGTCTCTTGCCCGACGTACAGGTGCATCTGCTTGACGAGCTCGCGACCGACGAGGACGCCGGGGAGCGATTCGGTACGCTTGACGACCGCGGGGGTCTCGCTCGGGAGATCGAGCACGCGGATCTCGGGATCGATGGGATCGGTCTTCGCGCGCGGCTTGGAGTAATCGATCGGTGGTGCGTCGCTCGTGACGAGCTCCGGCGGCGGCGGATCGACCGCGTCGTCCTTCACGAGGTACGGGCTGTCCGCGTCGCTGCCGAGGTCATCGACGATCTTCGGCGCGATGCCGGTCGCCATGTGCTTGGAATCCGAGCCTGCATCCGCGGGCTCGTCCTTGGGCTTCGAGAAATCGATCGGGTCGCCCGACGACGGCAAGCCGGAAGGTGCCGGATCCACCGCACCACCGCCCGAGGGCTTGACCGTGAGATCGAGATCGCCAGTGTGCTTGGCCTCGAGGTCCTCCATCGCGTGCTTGTCCTCGAGATCGTGGACGAGGTCCGTGACCTTGCCGACCGTCTTCGGATCGATGCCCTTGATGATGACGTTGAGGCCGTTGTTGTTCGATGCGATCACGACCTCGCTGACCGCGTAGGGCGTCGCGGCGACGATGCCCGGCATCTTCGAGACTTGATCGAAGATCGTGTGCCAGTCGTTGAAGTCGCCCTCCTCGCGCGTGATCTGGATGTGGGCGTTCGAGCCGAGGATCTTCTGGCGCAGGTCGCTCTCGAAGCCGCTCATCACGGCGAGCACGCAGACCAGCGCGGCGGTGCCGATCCACACGCCACCGATCGGGACCGTGGTGAAGAACGTGAACGTGCCACGCAGAAAGCCGAAGAACAGCGCGAGCACGGCGAGCACCGCGCCGGCAGCGCCGACGACCACGATCGCCACCGGGAACCACGACGGCACACCCGCCTCGACGCTGAAGTGGATGAGGATGCGATGGCGTGCGAGCTCGAACACTCCATCCGCGATGCCGATCAGCGCGAGGCCGGTGATGAACGTGTAGAGCGCCGGACGCACGTGGATCAGCACGCGCACCACGATCACGAGGACGAGCGCGAGCTCGAGCGCGCGATTCGCGTCGAACACCGGGTCCTTCAAGCTGAGGTGATCGAAGCCCGCGCCGTACAGCAGCTGGACGACCACGCGCAACACGACGATCGCGACGAGCGAGTAGACCGTGATCTTCGAGACCTTCGGCTTGGCAACGAGCAGGTAGCGCTGCGCGACGAACCCCTTGTAGCCGCCGACCGCGATCAGCAAGCGGCCGATCAACCCGACATCGAAGAACGTCGCGACCTGTCCGCCTTTGCCACGCAGCGCCTGGTTCGCAGCGTCGAGCCGAAACATACCGCGGACGACCAGCCCGAGCCCGGCGCCGGCGGGCCCGAACAGATACAACACGGAGGTCGATGCGCTGAAGGTCGCCGCGATCAGCGTCGCCGCGATGCTCGCGATCGCGAGGAACGCGCCGAGCCCGATCTGCAGCTTCGCGATCCGGCGATGGGCGGCCGCGTTCTTCACGCTACTCCGGCCTCATCAGCGGAAACAGGATGACGTCGCGGATCGAATCCTGGCCGGTGAGCAACATCGCGAGGCGATCGATGCCGATGCCCTCGCCTGCGGTTGGCGGCATCCCGATCTCGAGCGCGCGGCAATAGTCCTCGTCGTAGTCCATCGTCTCGGCGGCCCCCCCGGCCTTCGCGTCTTGCTGCGCTTGGAAGCGCGCGCGCTGATCATCGGGGTCGTTGAGCTCGGAGAACCCGTTCGCGATCTCCTTGCCGCACACGAACAGCTCGAAGCGATCGCAGAACGCGGGGTCCTTGTCGTTGCGCCGCGCCAGCGGCGACACCGCGAGCGGGAACTGCGTGAGGAACGTCGGCTGGACGAGCTTGGCCTCGGCGACCGCTTCGAACAGCAGGTAGCCGATGTGACCCGCGCGAATGCGCCGTTGCATCGCATCGGGATAGCGCTCCACGAGGCGTCGTGCCACCGCGATCGGATCGGCCTTGAGCGCGCGCGCGCTGTCCTCGGGGGCTTCGTCGTGCGTGAACCCCTCGCGGAGCACGCGCACGATGTCGTTCGGGTTGACCTTGTTCGCGAGAGCGATCCGCGCGGCGACCACCGGATCCGAGAACACCTCGTCGGCCTCGGCGATGCCGCCGAGCGTGCGCACGGCCTCGAGGACACTGAGGCGCTGCCACGGAGCGGCGAGCTCGACCTCGGTGCCATCCCACGTGACCTTCGTCCCACCGTTGATCTGCCGGGCGAGCGTCGCGACAAGCTCTTCCGTCAGATCCATCAGATCGGTGTAGGTCGCGTAGGCCTGGTAGAATTCGAGCATCGTGAACTCGGGGTTGTGACGACGAGACAACC
>JANXOP010000037.1 GCA_025357755.1 Kofleriaceae bacterium
GCTTCGCCGGCGTGAAACGAACCCCGAAGCGGCTCGGCGGCGCCCGCCGAACCGCCAAACGTCGTCGCGCACAGGCAGGGAGTCGTGCGCTAACAGGCTTTTCTCAGCAGCCTGCTAGATCCGGCCGGCCCATTTTTGGAGTCGAGACGGAGATCTCCACCTTCGCCAGTTCGAGCGCGAGCCGATCCGCCTCCTCGGGTCGCAGTCCGATCTCGAACGGTTGTCCGGGGACTTTGATGCGCGCTACCACGAGCTCTGTGCCTCGGTGTGTACGGCGAATGAGGTAAGCAACATGTCGTTCGTGTAGTTGAAGAGTACATCCCAGCGCTGGTCTTGAGGGTCCGGCCTGTCAGACCCCGCCATTCGCGTTGCTCAGCTGCGGGCATCGGCGCGATGTGAGACCGAGGCGTTCGGTCGTAACGTCGATGAGCGACGCAGGCTACGCCGGTTCGAGCGCGCGCCCAGGCAGCAATTCGTCGAGCCGACGCTTCATGCGATCTGCACGCGGAATCACGTCGGCGAGGCAATCAAATGGCTGATCCAGAATGCCTCCCATCTACGTGATCGATTCGCAGGTGACGGACGCGACCATCGCCCCGCACGACGACGTGCCGTCCGTTTCGCGAACCAGACCCGACGTCGCGAACTTCGGTACGACGACGATGAAGGACGCTGGCACCCAACCTCGACTACGCCGAATGGGGAAACTTCCTCGGCAACAAGGCGCTCGTCGAGGCGCTGCTCAGCCGCCTCCGGCACCAGTGCCACACCGTGAAGATCGACGGCCCGTCGCTCCGTGATCCGTTGGCCTGACTCCGATCACCCGTAGCTCACAACGCCCTCGTCGCTCCGCGCCGAGGGCGTTGCTGCTTCGGCGATGCCATCGGAAGTGGTTCGCGCTGCCGATCGTGCTCTCGATCCTGAACGGCGAGGTGGACTACTTCGAGTAAGCGCTAGTGGGTCAATTCTCGTGAGCGCCGAAGATGTGCTCGAATCCGGGTGCTGCTTGCCTTCGACGGTCTTCTTCGCAGCCTGAAGGCTATAGCCGAGTTGATCGAGCAGCTTGCCGACGGTATTATCGCTCACCCGGATGCCGTGCGCGACGAACAGCTCGCGCGACAACGCGACGGCGCTCTTCGCGCTCCATCGCAAACCAGACTCCGGATCCCCTCGCGTCGCGGGATCGACGAGCCGCTTCAACGCGGGCAGCAATTCGGGATAAACCTCGACATGATTCCGGCCGCCCGCACCTCGGCGCCGAACGTTCACAAGGTCGTCGACCTTCGCGCCGTCACGCAGTTCGTTGCGCCCTCCTTGACGGTGTTGAGCGCGAGGCCAGTTGCACGCGAGACCATCGCAAGTCCGCCGCGCCCGATCGCCTCGGCCTCGGCACCCGCCCACAGCCGCGTCATGCGCTCATCCATCGAGCCCTTGAGCGCGACGAACTTCGTGTGGGTGAGCGCCTCGGACCTCACGTGACCTGCGGAACTTGTAGATCACGCCCAAGAGATCCTGTCGATCCCGAATCACGGAGTTCCGATCAACTTTCTGATTCGAGGGCCCTTAGTGACCAACACGATCCCTTCGGCCTGAAACCAAGACGCGTGCGCGTTGTTTCGCCTACCGTCCAAGCATCGACATCACATACGGCGCAACAGCTCCTGAAGGCAATATCCGCTCAAGGAGCAGACGCTGTAATGAGGGAGAGGCGAGTTCTGTGACTAACACGGAATCGTTGCTGCTACGTTGAGCCTCCGCCAGCACAGACAACTCGGAGACAAGCGCCAAATGCTCGGTCGTTGTCGTAAGGAATAGCGTGTGCTCGCCGCCATCCGCGTCAACAAATGTCTCAGTAGCTCCGCCCCGCTTCTCGCTGGGCGTCACTGAGTACCTTGAGGCCGAGACGACATGACGACAGGCGTCGAGTTCGCTCGCAATCGCATCACTTGCGCTCGGCGGCCATACCTCATGCGAGAAGTTCGGGACAACATGGATCGAGACAACGTGATTGAGCTGTACATCGAACATCCCACGATAGAACTGAGCGACCTCAAGAGCATGCTCGTCAGCCTCTCGCGACACGTTCACAGGGAAGTCATATTTCGGTGTTGGCTTCACGGCTTCGGCTCTCGGTGATTATCAGTATACCCGGTTCCTTCTTCTCGGACGAAGCGCTCGTCCAATCCCGGCAACTGGGGGAAATTTTCGTCCACGAACTTCCGCCCGGCGGTGCGATCGTTAGCCATGCGGTCCTTGTAGAGTTCCCGTGCAGCACGGACGCCATTTGCGTGTTCTTCTAGGACTTGAGGATCAACGCCGCGCCCGCGTAACCGGAAGTATTCTTGCAGGCGATTCTCATACTCAACAACCGCACCCCGTTGTTTGTTGACCTTCGGGACTTCCGGCCCCCTATAGGGCCTGCCGTTTTCGAGCACTTGTTCGTTCGGCATTGGTGTTTTCATTCCATCAAGCTGCTCCACGTGACCGAGTTCATGCTCGAGGTCGAGAAATCTCATTCCGTGCTTCGCGTACAGAATTTTTTCAAAGCGGACTGTCTCCCCCTTGGGAGTTAGCACTTGGCGGATGTGAACGTGCGGATCTCCATTCGGGTCCGCTTCATATTCAAAGGTATAGCCACGTCGTTTGAGTTCCTCGATGCGAAGCGTGAAGTCTGGGTGTTGCTCCATCCGCACAGTTCCCTGACGGATCGTTTCAGGAGTTGGGTCCAGCCCAGACGTAGAGCCACTTGCGTATGCGTGAACACCGAGACGTTCCTTACCGATCGGCGGACGTTCTTCGACAGAATTGGTTTCTGAAACCGCCTTCGCCTTGTTGGCGTGTTCACCTACTTCGTGTCGCGGTTCAATCGCCTTTTTCGCTGCGTCGACCTCTTGGATCTCGATAGCGCGATCGCGAAGCTGCAACTTCCACTTTGGCCCTTCGTGTAGAACCTTTGGGCGTGGGCTCTGGTGTTCGATCGCGTCATTGATCTGACGTCTGGTGCCCTTCCATAGGGCGCCCGGCACCAACTCTTCCATCCCGAGCAGCGTCGCTTTCGTCGCGAACATCTCGTCGCTGCTTGCGGCCGCCTTCGCCGCGTCGATGTTCTTACTTGCTTCGTACGTCTCGTCGGCGTGAGCAACCGGCCGGTGGAGCTCGTGGTCGATCGCTTGGCCCTCGAGCGCCAAGAAATGCTCTTGCTCCACGAGTAGGTCGACCGCTCGCCGCGGATTCTTGGAAGCGACGACCTCCTTCGCGAGTGCGGTCAACTTCTGTGCGGACTGTGTCAGCGCGCGCCCACCATCCTCGGCTTTCTCGCCCAGCGCTTTGTACATCTGCGAATGAGCGATCACGCGCTCGTTCACGTGGCGACCGATCACCACGGAGATGCCCTGGAGGGCCCATTCGCGCAACGTCTCCGGCGGAGGCTGGTCACCTTTACCCGCCAAGCGAGCGGACACTTCGCCGACCGCGGCCCCCCACAATACGTGTCCCGTGAGGGTGGACGCCTCCTTGGCTGCGATGGCGGCCTTTCCAGCTCGACTCTCCGAAGCCCAGGTGGCCTTGGTGGACACCGCGCGTCCTTCCATCGAGGCGAGCTGCGCCTCTCTTCGTTCGATCGCCGTGGTGTAGTGACTGATCGACCCGAAGAGCGCGGTCGAGGCCAGCGACATATACAGATTCTGTTTCCAGTTCGCCGCGAAGTCAGGCTCTTTGCCAGTCGCCGGGTCGGCCTTCTCCACCGCCGTTTGGCCCGCGGCATTGATCGTCGTATCGACCGCCGTCGAGGTGGCGACCTGCGCTGTCTTGACGCCAAACCGCGCGACGGCACCGAGCTCTTCGAGGGTCGCGACGCCGCCCGCTTCGAGCAGTACACCGCTCACCGCACGAGCCGCGAGGCCGGCGACACCGCCAGAAACGATCGCGATTCCAAGCATCATTGCCGCCTGGACACAGGCCGTGCGAAAGGCCTGATTCTGAATCGTCGTAACCGCGGTCATAAAGAAGTCGACGATTTCGGGGTCCGACGAAATCTTGTCGAACTTCGCTTTCGCGTCGGCGACCGCCTTCCGTCGCTGTCCGCGCTGCTGCTCCTTGTAGGCTTTGTTGGTGCTCTTCTCGTCTTGATCGAAGCCCGCGCGAGCACCCTGGAGGTTGTGGAAGATCGGATCGAACTGCTGAAAGATATGCGCGGAAAGCGCGTGCAAGTTCTGAAACTTGCCGCTGAACAACGACGCGATGATCGCCGTGTCGCCCTTGCCTGCCGCGCTCGCTGCCTGGTTCAGGTTCGCGAGCTCGACGCGCGTCCCTTGTAGACGGGACAGCAGCGCGACCTCCTCGGACCGCACGGAGACGAGATCCAGCTCGTCGGAGTCGTAGTCGCTGCCACTGAGCATCTTTTCTTGGAGAGAGCGCGATTGGTCTTGAAGCGACGTCGACTCCTTGACCATCTTCGAGAGGAACGGGTCGCTAGAGGCGCGTTCGCGTCCTTCCTGGAGGCCTCCCACCATGTCGCCTTCGGTCGCTTGAAGTGCTCGGACGGCAAGGAGTGATTGCAGGCGCAGCCCTTCCGCGAGCTTTGCCTCCGACGGTGCTGCGAGGTGCGAAAGTCCGGCGGCGAGCGCAAACTTCTCGAGAATCTCGCGCGCTGGCGCGGCGGCGCCGCTCTTCACATCCGTGATCTTCAACTTCTTGGCAGAGGACACGACATCGTTGATGGCGCCGGTGATGCGCGACAGGCGCTCTTTCTGCGCCTGAAACAGATGTAACCACGTCGATTGCTCGCTCGGCTCGGCCGCCTTGAGCGCCTGCTCCTTGTGCACGAGGTACTTGATCGCGGGTGCCACCGATGCGGACAGTCCCCACGGGTACGTGGTCGACTCTGCGAACTGCAACTGCGTGAGGCAATCGGTGATCACCTCGTGCAGTGCCGCAGACTCGGCGCTGGTCGTCTTCGTGTCGGGCACCTTTGCTGCGCCTTGCTTGTGCGGCATCGGCGATGCTTCCTGCAGTGCGACGGCGTCCGCGCTCGCGGTTTTGCTAAACGTCAGCAACTGACCGTCGACAGAATCATCCTCCGGTCGGTGGCTCGCGGGCGCTTTCGTCCGCTTCGCAGCCTCCTTCTTCGGGATGCCGAACATCGGCGGCGCGGCCGCAATCTGGTACGCCAAGACGCTGTGATCCGGCGCGAGCTTCGCCGCGACGTCTTCCGCACTCGCATCGGCCGGCTCGGCCTTGACCCAGTTCCAGAGCTCGCCGCTCTGCCACGTCAGGGACACGTCTCTCGTGCCGACCTTCTTGCCGCGTGCAGCCTTGGCTTCCTTCGCCGTTAGCGGCTCGACCGTTACGGCCTGACGCGCGATAAGTCCGGTGGCGACCAGCGCGTCCATGATGGTAGACGGTGTGATCTTACTCGCGTCGATCTCGTCGGGCTCACCCACAAGCCCGAGCGAATCTGCCACCGCGAGATACCGAGACCCCATCCGGTGAAGTGAATCGATAATCGCGATATGAACCGAATGGGCGAGCGCGACACCCACTTCTTCCGACCACGAGTCCGAGTGCAGCGGAACGAGGCCCGCAACGGTCTTCATGACCGTGGTCGGGTGCAGCAAGCCATCCCATGCGTCGATCTCGAAGACGGAAAACCTCTTCTGTAGACGAGCCTCGAGGACAGCACGGAACGCTTGTTCGCGCACCCAGGTGAGCCGCGCGTGCGGATCGGGGAGCGTCACCACATGGAGATGAGAGAGCACCGACCGGCCGACCTTCGTGAAATTTGCGGCGAGATACGTCTCGGTCACGTGCCGTACTTGGTCGTTCGAGAGCGCCGCTTTGCGCTGGACCTGTGCAGGCGACGCAGTCGTCGCGCCGCTCTTCGTCGGGCCCATCGTGTCGAGTAGGCCCTCGGCCGAGTCTCCGCGCACGACCTTGTCAGCGACCGCATCGGCGTGCTGCTCGTACGGATCGCCCTTGCCGCCGTCGATACCGCCCTTGAGTTGGACACCGGCCTGTTGTTGAACGACGTGCGCTGCTTCGTGCGCCGCGGTGTGGAGATCCGGGCTGTTCGCGAACGCGACCTTGTCACCGATCGCGTACGCCGACGCTCCGAGCGCCTTCGACGACGCAGCCGCATCGCCACCGGTCTTCGAGCGAACGTGCGAGATGTCGTGCTTGCCGAACGAAGCCTGGATCTGATCGTGATGTGGCAAGCGGTCGCCCGCGGATGCAACGCCTTCGTTGGCAACCGTCGCAGGAGCGTCGGCTTGTTGCGCTCCATTCGCCTTGCGCTGGACCGTCGCATCGGGCGCAGGAGCGGTCGCGGCGGGCACCGGTGCAGGTGCGCTGTCGTATGCGCGCGCGAGCGCAGCGCCCGGATGTTCCGTCGGGGCTGGCGCGGGCGCTGGCGCGGGCGCGACAGCGGCCGGCGCACTCGCCGGCACCGCGATCGGCTTGGCGACCTTGTCCCACGCCTTGTTCATCTGCGGCAGCGCGGTCGAGACGGCTTCCTTGCCGAGCTCTTCGCCCTCTTGGTTCGCGTGACCGATCGCGTTGTCACCGTCGAAGATCTGGCTCTTCAGCGAGCGCTTGCCATCCTTGATCGCCTGGTACGTCCGCGTGAACAGCTCGTCGAGCGCGTTCTCGGTCTCGTCGTAGCTGTGCTCGAGGTGCGTCGCGCTCTGGATGATCGTATCCGCGAGGCTGTGCGCGTGGTTCGGATCGATCGCCATGCCGCGCATCGCATCCATGTCGAGCTTGGTGTGCTTCGCCTCTTCCTTGAAGGCCTCGACGACGTGCTTGGATTCCTGCTTCGCCGGCCCCTTGAGATCGACGCCGTGGTCGTCCTTGCCGGTGCGGTTCATCAGCGCGAACGCGAGCTGATTGGTGTAGTCGTCGGCGCGCGCTTCGATCTTGCTCGCCATCGCATCCGCTTCGGTCGCGACATACGCCGAGGCCGCGTGGATCTGCGCTTCGTCCTGCTGCTGCTCGGGCGCCTGCTCTGGACCATTCGCGGTCGCCGGTTCCTCAGCAGCCGCGACCGGCTGCGACTCGGGCTCCGCCGCGGGTTGCGCGGCACCTGCGACCGGCAGCGCCGCGGCCTGCTGGCGCTCTTGGTCGCGCTTGGCCGCTTCCGCAGCGCGCTTGGCCTGCTCGGCGCGCGCTTGCGTGTGGATGTTGGTGATGAAGACCTGCGCGTACGCCTTCTCTTCGGCGAGCTGCTGCTCGAACGACGCGACGTCCGCCATGAACGTGTCGGCGTCCGTGATGTTCTTGTCGCATTCGCCGATCCCATCGGCGGAGTCTTGCGCTTCCTTGTTCGCATCCGCGCCGAGCT
>JANXOP010000050.1 GCA_025357755.1 Kofleriaceae bacterium
GTACGCCGATGCGGTCGTCGGCGCCGACGAGGTCCAGCTCTACAAGTTGCTCGCCCGCCAGGTCGCGAGCCAGGTCGACATGACGGCGTCGTTCCTGCCCAAGCCGTTCGCGGGCGTCAACGGCAACGGCATGCACACGAACCTGTCGCTCGCGAAGAAAGGCCAGAATCTGTTCTACGACAAGAAGGGCAAGGATGGCCTTTCGAAGTCGGGGTGGGACTTCATCTCGCGCATCCTCGGCGCGGCACCCGACATCTGTCTCGTGCTCAACTCGTCGGTAAACTCGTACCGCCGCCTCGATCCGCACTTCGAAGCGCCGAACCAGATCAAGGCGTCGGCGATCGATCGCGGCTCGATGGTCCGTATCCCGCTCGGCAACGAGCGCTCGGCGCGCATCGAAGTCCGCAGCGTGGCGCCCGATGCGAACCCGTACATGTCCGTGTACACGGTGCTGCGCACCGGCCTCGAAGGCACGGCGAAGGCCGACGAGAAGTCGAAGACCCGGTTCCTGCCGGACAATGTCTACGACGCCATCCGCTTGTTCCGCAGCAGCAAGTTCGCGGCGGAGCTGTTCGGTTCGGACATCCAGGGGCGCTACGCGGATCTCAAGCAGGCGGCCGCCGATCGCTGCCCGAAGGCGCTCGGCACCGTCGTCAAGACCAGCGAGATCCAGTTCCATCACGAGGTCACGAACCAGTACCTCTGGAATCAGTTCTGAGACCGGCTTAGTGGGGCGCCGGATCGCCCGGTAAGCCGCAGCCACTCGACTCGACGAACTCGGTCTCGACGAGATCGCGCGCGCCTGCTTCGGTGCGCGGCCGCTCGTGATCCTTGGGCAGGTAGCCGAAGGAATACGCGATCAGGCCAATCCCACCTGCGAGTGCCGCACCGCCGAGCAGCAGCCCCGGCGTCGTCGAGGGCGCCGCCATGTAGTACGGATCGCCGGGGAACCCCTCCGCGTGGTTGCTGACCTCGGTGAACATCATGATCGAGCCACCGATGAATGCGAGGGTCGCGCCAGCGATGACATCGAGTGCGCGACCACTTGCGACCGGCACGATCTCGTAGTCCTGCTTGTAGTGGACCTTTGCCTGCTGCACGCAGTGGGTCATGTGCGAGCTCGAGGCATTGCCTCCAAACGAGCCGATGCTCGAGCTGTCGCTCCAGTGGCGACCACCCACCGCACTACGGGCGTGCATGAATCCGCCGGAGAGATCCGAGGAGCTCGTGTCCTCGATCGCGGGTGCCCCGAGGAGCTCGCGTTCGACCTCCTGCTTGGGGCCGTACACGGTTTCGGTGGACCATCGAGTACAGGCACTCGAGGCCAGGATGAGAGAGACGACAAGAAATCGAGACATGAGGCTTCCAGATCGCGGTTGGACGGCTGATCCGGTAACGGAGCCCGGCGCGATCGTTGCGCCGAAATCGTGCGAGTCCGCGATTAACGGCGGAGCTTCTTCGCGTCGGCCAGGTTCGCGCGGAGATCCGCGAGCCCACCCGGATCGGTCCCCGGTGCGGCGATCGCGGCTTCGAGTGTCGCGACCGCGCGGGGATCCTTGGCATCGAGCTCGGCGGCGCCTAGCAGCGTCAGCGTGTACGCGTACTCGGGGTGCGCCGCCCCGAGCGTCGCGAGCTGGATCGTACGTGCACGCTCGAGCAGCGGGATGGCGAGTGTTGGGTGCTTGCTGGAGAGGTAGTCGAAGCTGATCGTGGAGAGCGTCTTGGCGACGAGTGGATGATCGGGACCGAGCCTTGCTTCGAAGATCGCGAGCGCACGATGGCGTAGCGGGAGCGATTCGTGTCCTCTGCGGTCCATCACGTTCGACAGATTGACGAGCGCGGTCGCGACTTCGACGTGATCGGGACCGAGCAACCGCTCCTGGATCGCAAGCGCCGCGCGGATCCGCGCCTCGGCCTCCGGGAGCTGCGCGAGGTTCATCAACGCGGTGGCCGAGTTGCCGAGGACGAGCGCGCGCACGGCGCTGTCCGTTGGACCGAGGAGCTCGAGTGCATGATCGAAGAGGGGCAGCGCCTCCGCCGACCGCCCGAGCTTGTCGAGCGTCGAGGCAACGCGCTCGATCGCGCGCGCGGTAGTCGGATGGTCGGGACCGTATTGCGCCGTGATCAACGTGAGGTTCTCGCGATAGAGCTCGAGCGCTTCGGCGAGCTTGTTCTCCACAGCGAGCACCGTCGCGAGCACGTCGAGGTGCGCACACGTCGCGATCGTCGCGACCTCCCCCTTGCAGCCATTGCTCACCGCCGCGCGCGCGTCGGCCTCGGCATGCGCGGCATCGCCATTCTTGAGCTCGAGCCAGGCGGTGCGCGCAGCGAGCTCGGTTTTCGCTCCGCCGGCTGCGGGGCCCAGGCGATCGACCGCCGCGGTCGCCGAACGCACCCAGCGCCGTGCATTCGCGAAGTCACCGGCATCGACCGAGGAGGCGATCAGGGCCGAGCTCGCGAGCGCCGCCAGGCGATCGAGCTTGTTCGCCTCGGCGGCGTATGCGGCCTCTTCGAGATCGCTGATCGCCTCGCGATCGGCGCGCGCGGTCATGCGCGCGAGCCCGCGCACGAGGAAGGCTTCGGCCCTTAGCCGCGGCAAGGACCATCTTTCGGCCTGCGCGATCAGCTCGGTCAAGGGTGCGATCGCATCCGTGGTCAGGGCGAGGCGCACGAGCGCGCGATCGGACTCGAGCTGCGCGCGGAGGGCGTCGGCGCGACCGCGCAGCGCCGGGGCCACCGGGTCGACGAGAGCATCGGGCGCATCGCACTCGCGAGGCGCCGCGAGCGCACCGATCGCCTGAGCGGCATGATCGATCGCGCGGCCGCGTGCGAGCACGCCGACGACGGCTCCGAGGTCGTTCGCGCGATCACCGAGGCAGCTCATGCGACGATCGAGGAGCGCCTGCGAAGCGTCACCACGGTGGGTGGCCTCGCACGCACCGCGATGCGCGACGCTCCATGCTTCGGCGTAGCGATCGAGCGCACTCGCCGCGGGGGCGAAGCGCGCCGGCGTCGCCGCGAATCCCACGCGCATGATCTCGCGCTGGACTGGGTCCCAGGTCGCGAGTGCATTCGTGCTGCACGGCGTGGGCGGCGGGCCTGCGTGGAGCGCGACCGCGACCGCACCCGCCGCACCAGCTGCGAGCGCGAGCGCGAGCGCGATCCCTACGCCCCCCGAGCGCGGCGCGAGGGCCGCGAGCAGCACCGACATTTCGGGATAGCGCTCCGCGGGCGCGCGCGCCAGCCCGCGCGCGAGCACGCGCCAGATCCGCCTGGGCATCCCGGCAGGCCGCACCGGCGCACCACGCTCGATGCCGGCGAATGGTCGCGTGCCGGTCAACGCTTCGGTGACGACCACGCAATACGCGAACTGATCGGTCCAGGCATCCGCGCCGTATCCCGCGAGCTGCTCCGGTGCCATGTACGCCGGCGTGCCGACGAGCCCGAAATCGCTGACCCGCGCTCGACCATCCTCACCGACGAGGATGTTCTCCGGTTTGAGATCGCGGTGGACGAGCCCCGCGGCGTGCGCCGCGGAGATGCCGCGCCCGATCTCGAGACAACGCTGCAGGATCTCCGCGCGCGACCGAGGCTCGGCGAGCCACGTGCGCAGCGTGCCGCCCGCGACGAGCTCCATCGCGACGAAGATCGAACCCTCCCAGCGACCTACCTCGTAGACCGGCACGAGGTTGGGATGCGCGAGCTTGGCCATCGCGCGCGCCTCGCGGAGCAACTGGTCCTCGTCACCGGAGCCGCCGCGATAGTGCAGCAGCTTGAGCGCGACATCGCGATCGAGGTCCGGATCGCGCGCGCGGTAGACCACGCCACTGGCCCCTGCCCCGAGCTCGTCGCCTAGCTCGAATCGACCGACCATGGTCCCGCGCTCGAGCTCGAGTACCGGCGGCGCGGCCCCCTCGTCGTCGCCACGCGCGACCTCGGCGACCAGCACGCGACACCACTCGCATACGTCGAGATGGGCCTCGACCTCGGCAGGCAGCGGCCCCGCACCGAGTGCGAGCGCCGTCTCCTCGTCCAGGCACGCCATCGTGCGGATGATACGATGCGGTGTCGGCAATGCTAGATCTTGCGCCCCTACGTTCGGCGTGGCCCGACGTCGTCCTCGACGACGCGACCTTCCTCGCCCACGTCGAGCGCGTCGCTGGCAACGAGCCGGACCTCGACCTCACGACCATGTTCCTCGCCTGCGCGTGCTTGCAGCACGAACCTCACGCACTCGCCGGATTCGAAGCGCGCTACCTCGAGCCGCTGCCACGCATGCTCTCGCGCATCACGAGCGATCCGTCGATCCTCGACGAGGTGCGGCAGCTCCTGCGGATCAAGTTGTTCGTGGGTCCGGCGCCTGCGATCGAGCGTTATCGGCGCGGCTCGTTCTCCGCGTGGCTGCGGGTGATCGCGACGCGGCTCACGATCGATGTCCTCCGCACACGTGGGGTCGCTGCGCCCACCGCACCGCTCGAGCTTGCGACCGAGGGTGATGCCGGCCTCGCGCTCCTCAAGCTGCGCTACCGCGACCAGGTCAGCACGGCCTTCGCACTCGCGATCGCGGCGCTGCCACGCACCGATCGCGCGATGTTGCGATTCTGCTTCGTCGACAACCTCGGCCTCGACGCGATCGGCCGGGTCTACGAGCTCTCGAAGTCCGCGGTATCGCGACGCCTGGCCCGGGCGCGCGCGATCCTGCTCGCCGATGTGAAGCACCGGCTCGAGGTCGAGCTCGGCGTTCCCGCGCCGGAGCTCGACAGCATCGTCAAGCTCGTGCGCAGCCAGCTCCACCTCTCGCTACCGCGCTTGTTGAAATCAGCGGTTCAAACCTAGGCGCGCGAGCCCGTCGCGATGCACGGGCTTGTCGCCGAGGCCCGCGGTCAAGAGCGACGCGGCATCCTGGCCGAGCTGCGACGACCGCCGCCCGGCCGTGAGATCGCCCGCGAGATGATCGAGAGCGCGCAGCGTGAACAGCGCGAGCTCGTCGGTCGAGAGGCCTCGATGCGTCCACGTATCGAGCAGGCCCATCCGACGATTTTCCGCGCCTGCCGCGCCTGCCGCGCTCGGCTCGCCCGGCCCGGACTCGGGCGCGAGCTGCAACCGGACCCAGCCTTTGACCTGCGGATCGCGGATGCCGATGTTCGCGCCCGCGAGCGGCGTATCCAGCTCGATCGGCCCGAGAGGCTCGCCGGTCTCGTCACACGCGGTCACGATCGGCTCGTAGCCAAACGTGGTGAGCACGGCAACCAGATCGGCGACGGTGACCTTGGCGCCCTCGCGATAGCCTTCGGTCTTCGGAGCGATCCGCGTGTACGAGAGCATGTAGCCATCGCTGATGTGATGCTTGCCGCTGACCAGCCGCCGCGCGAGCAAGAACCCGATCGCGATGCCGAGCATCACGAGGAAGGCGACGAACCGTCCGCCGCCGATCCGCCAGTCGCCGACGTGCTGGATATCGTCGCCGGCGAGCTGCCAGCCGATGAAGCCGGCCACGGTGCCGCCGAGCACGCCTCCCGCGACGGAAATCCAGAACCGGTGCATGAGGGATGGTAGCGTACGGATGTGGAGCTCGGCGAGGCCTACCGGGTCTTGGAAGTGACGCCTGGAGCGACCAAGGAGCAGGTTCGCGAGGCGCGCAACGTGCTCGCGAAGGTCTGGCACCCGGACCGGCATCAAGGCGACCCGAAGATCCACGACCGTGCTGCCGCGAAGCTGCTCGCGATCAACGAAGCGTACGCGTTGATCGAGAGCGCGCAGTTTCCGCCAGCCCCACAAGCACCGCGCCGCGAAGCACCGCCCGCGTACGTCGACACGCTCCGCCCACGCCCGACCGCGCCGCAGTCCGTCGCGTCGCCCCCGGCAACTCGACGGCGCATGATCCTGCCGTTCTTATTCGGTGCGGGCGTGGCCGCCGCCGCGATCGGCTTCGTCGTGCTCCATCACGAGTCATCGGGGCCAGCCGGGACAGCAGGGACAGCGGGGCCAGCCGGGACAGCCGGGCCGGCGCCAACAAACGCGCCGCCGATGCCGAGCGCGAAGCCGATGTTCACGCTTGGATCGACCCGCGATGACGTCCGCCGCGTGCAGGGTCCACCGACGAGCACGGACGATACGTTCGGCGAGCGCTGGAGCTACGGCATGGCCGAGATCGAGTTCACGCAAGGCACGGTCACGGCGTGGCGGAGCTCGGCGTTCGATCATCTGAGTGGCACGCTCGTCGCCGAAGATCCGAGCGCCGCAGCGGCCGCCAAGCAGCGCGGCACGTATGGTCCGCACGCGTCGCGTGACGAAGTCCTCGGGGTCCAAGGTCCGCCCGATGGCATCGACTTCGCGTTCGGTGAGACGTGGAGCTACGGCATGTCGAACGTGAAGTTCGACAAGGATGGCCGGATCGCGACGGTGTGGAACACCGATCTCGTTCCGTTGAAGATCAAGAACTGAGCGGCAGCTCGACGATGAACGTCGAGCCCTTACATGTGGGAAGCGATCGCCTTGGCGACTTTTTCCGCGGCCTCGGCGGTCGGCTTGCCAGTGATCAGCAACGCGTACGCGAGCTTGTCGCCAACGACGACCCCGACCACGTTGTTATCCGGGCTGCGGACCGCTTCGGCTCCGACTCCCGGAATGGTCACAGGCGCGGTCCCGAATAGCTGCGCGTTCTTCTGCTTCTGCATGCTGTCGGCGCCGTTCGAGGTGTAGAGGATCACCGAGACCGAGGAGAACGGCTGCTTCGTGCGGTACTTGCAATCGAAGCCGACCGGCATCGGCCGGCCGCTGTTCTCCTCGAGCGGGTGACCGATCCACGCCTCTGCGTCGGCACGCGTGAGCACCTTGCACGCCGGGTTGTCCGCTTCGCCGAGCGCACCCACACCGCTGCCCACCGCCGCTGGCGTGGCGCCAGGAACGATCGAAGTGCCGCCTGCAGGAGCGTTCTGTTCGTCGGCCTTCTTGCCACACGCAGCGAGGACAAGAATGGGGATGAGGGCGGAAGCGAGGACCCAGGTCTTCATCGCCACGAAGATGCCACAGCTACCAGTGGAGCAAAACTTTCCCGGTCGCTTGCTTGGTCTCGAGGAACTCGTGCGCGGCCGCAAAGTCGGTCGCCGCGAAGACCTTGCCGATATGCGGCTTGAGGTTCGTGAGATCGGCGCCAGCGAGCGAGCGCGTGAGCTTCTCGAGCCAGATCGGATCCTGGAACACGCGGAGCGCGTTGAGTGCGTAGACGCCGGTGTTGACGTCGAATAACTTGAGGATCGAGATCCGCGGCGTACGCAGTAGCGCGCTCGCGATCTTGAAGTAATTGCGCTTGCCGTTCGTGGTCATCGACGACATGCCGAGGCAGATGATCCGCCCCGTGATGCCGAGCCGCTTGCGCTGCCACTCGATCGCCGCGCCACCGGAGGAGTTGATCACCAGATCATAGCCGCGCAGCGACTCGTCGGCGGCAAACTCGCGGACCGTCATCGCGGTCGCGCCCAGCTGCTCGATGAAGCCTCGCTTGTGCTCGCTCGTGGTGAGGCCCGTGACCTCGGCTCCGACGGCACGCGCCATCTGGATTGCGAGGACTCCGACGCCACCCGTCGCCGGCTCGATCACGATCCGATCGCCTTCGCGAATCCGAGCCATCTCGAACAGCGCGATCTGCGCGGTGAAGTAGTTCACCGGCATCGCCGCGCCGGCTTCGAGATCGACGTTCGCCGGCAGCTTGAACACCTGATGCGCGGGCACGGTGACGTGCGAGGCATAGCCCCCGAAGTACGTGCCCGCGGCGACCTGATCGCCCTTCTTCACCTCGCGGACGTTCTTGCCGACCGCACTCACGATGCCAGAGACCTCGTAGCCCGGCGTGAACGGCTTCTTCGGCGCGTCGGGGTAGAGCCCCAGACGCATCTGGATATCCGCGAAGTTGATGCCGGAGTACGCGACATCGATCGCGACCTCGTCATCGCCAGGCAGGCGCGGGGCGAGCGCGTGGAAGGCCATCGCCGAGGCCGGGCCGTTCGTTTCGATGCGGATTTCTTGATAGGACATGATTCTTAAACTTTCGAAGTTTTGAGAGCGAGCGCGCCGCGCAGCACCGCGAGGCCTTCGGGGTCGACCGAGCACGTGAGCTGTTTGCCCTCGCGCTGGGTGTGGATGAGCCCTGCATCGGCGAGCTCCTTGACGTGGTGCGAGACCGTGGGTGCACCGAGGTCGAGCCCTGCGAGGAGCTTGACGAGGAAGCAGTCGTGCACGCGACCCTTTGCGAGGTCGAGCTTGCTCTCGTCGAGGAGGTTCATGAACAACCGCAGGCGGTTCGGGTTCGAGAGCGCCCGGAACATCCGGGCGAGTCGGTCGACATCGGTCTTGGCCACGAGCCATCAGTACGACAGTTATCGAACTGTCGCCATCCAATAGAATCTGCCAAGCTGGGGTGAACTGCGATGCTGCGTATCTTTCTGAGCCTCGGCCTCGTCGTCCACGCTGGTTGCGATGGGGTAACAACGATGGCTCGCGCCACATCGTCGACTCGCCATCGATCACGGATGTGCACGCGGCGTTCGATGCGAGCAACCCGCACAGCGTCGTGTTCGTGACCGTGAGCCCCGCGGGTCCGGGGAACGGCGACCCGGCGACCTATCAGAGCACCGCAAGCAACGTGATCCGCCAGTTCGATCTGGCGACCGGCCCGGTTAGTTAGAGCCCGAAGCCAGCGAGGCAGCTGGTCAGCGTGTCGTCGGGCGTGAAGCCGCACGTGTCATCGGGCTGGAGCTCGCATGTCGCGGCCTGGTAGCACGCGTACTCGGGCTTGTAGATGCACGATGAGACCTGCGGAGCGTCGCCGCACAGCTGGTTCGAGCAACCGCCGCGGAAGCACTGCTTCGGATCCGCCAGCTCGTGGAACGCGGCCGTCGCGGTGCGCGCCTTCACGCTGTGCGAGAGGTTGTAGCGATCGCCCGCGATGATCGTGCCGTGCTGGCTGATGATCTCGTCGTTGAAGGCATCGATCTCGTGATCGCTGAGGCCGGCATACGACCAATCGATCTCGGCGATCAGCGCCGTGAACGAGTTGTTCAGCGAGTGCTCCTTCATCGTCGGGCACGGCGCGGTGATACAGCGCACGCCGCTATCGGTGACCTTGGCGAACACGCCGTTCGAGACCGAGCCGGTCTCCGAGATCCACGCTTCGGTCACGACGAACCGGTTGCTCGCCATCCGCCCGCGCGCGAGCGCATGGACACCTTGGCTCGGCACCGCGGCGCCGACGAACTTCGCCTGGAGACCGATCGAGAGCTTCGACTCCGACCAATCGAGCTGCGGGACATGACAGACCGCGTGGCTCGAACCGTTCGCGCACACCGTCGTGCTGCGGTTCAGCCGCGCGAGCTTCCATCCGCTCTGGTCGCTCTGGACCTGGAAGTACGTGTACGCGCCGTCCGCCGCGCCATCCGCCTTGCCGCTGACATCGGCATCGGTCTGCGACTCGCCGGCGAGGTCATCGACTTCCCCGATGCCCGACGACGACATTGCACAACCACTGACCATCACGACCGTTAAGAGAATCTTCATGTAGGAGGGCGCCTATAACACGAAGTGGGGCGATGTAGTCAAAGGTGGATTTATACCCTGCAACCCATCGAATCTCCTGGTCCAGAAGCGCGATCTACCCAGGCAATGGCCATGGTCGGCGACAGCTGGAGGCCGATCACGCCCGCGTGGTCGAGCGCGATCACGCCGGCGCTGCCCGCGGTGATCCGCGCGAGCTCCGCGAGCCCTGCACGCACGGCTCGATCGAGCGGCCCCGCTG
Organism: Kofleriaceae bacterium; assembly: GCA_025357755.1. Classification (GTDB taxonomy): domain Bacteria; phylum Myxococcota_A; class Polyangia; order Haliangiales; family Haliangiaceae; genus JABFXX01. Next base: position 9,791 of record JANXOP010000050.1, read on the forward strand.
CGAGCGCGATCGAGCGCGCGAGCGCGACGCGCATGATCGCCTCGCCGTCACCGGTCGCCGAGATCGCGATGCGAGCATCGGCCCAGGTGCCCGCCCCGATGATCGGCGAATCGCCGACCCTCCCGGATCGCTTGCCCGTCATGCCGCCGGTGGAGGTCGCGGCCGCGAACCGCCCTACCCGATCGCGCGCGACCGCGCCGACCGTGCCGCGCTCCGCGAGTCGCTGCGTCGCGCGTTCGGTCACGAGCGCACCCGGCGCCGCGCGCGTGATCCCGCATTCGCGCGCGAGCTGCCACGCCGCGTCGCCTGCCACCATCGCGTGCTCGCCGCGATCGAGCAGCGCACGTGCGAAGGCGATCGCGTTGCCGAGATCGGGGACCGCCGCGACCGCACCGATCCGCTGCGTCGCACCGCACATGATCGACGCATCGGTCTCGACCGTGCCGTCGCGCGTGAGCACCGAGCCCGTGCCCGCATTGAATTCTGGATCGTCCTCGAGGAAGCGCACCGCAGCGGTCACGGCATCGAGAGCGCTACCGCCGGCCTCGAGGATCACGTCACCGACCGCGGCTGCCGCGCGCACACCGGCACGCAACCGCGGATGGCGCGTGGGCTCGCTCGCACCTGCACCACCGTGGACGATGATCGCGGTCATGACGTCACGGCGGGGGCGCGATCCTCGCGGCGGCGCGGGCGGTGATCCGCGCGAGCTCCGAGAGATACTCTGGAGCGGCACCGAGAGCGCGCGCATCGAGCGTGATCGGCGCGACTGCGGGGGTGACCCGCGCGATCGGTCCGGTCCGATCCTCGAGCAGCCGTGCGACGCGAGGGTGCGCCGCGAGATCGACGACGATCACGCTCGAGAAGACGACGTTGCCACGCGCTCCACGTAGCACCGACGTCGCGAACACGTAGCGGCCGTCGGGCGACCACACCGGGCCGGTCTCGTCGGTCAGCGCGATATCGACGAGTGGCACCGCGGCGTCGGGCGTTGCGAGCTCCGTGATGTAGAGCTCGCTGTCGAGGGTGCCGGCGTGCTCCGCCGGCCGCGAGAACACGAGCTGCGTGCCATCGGGCGAGAGTGCCGGTGCGGCATCGGCCGGTCCAGGCGTGAGCTGATCGATCGTGCCGTCGCCCCGCACGCGCTCGAGATGACTCGAGACGTGACCCTCGGTCGCGCTGACCGCCGAATAAATGATCGATCCATCGCGCGCGATCGTCGGCGTGACTTCATGACCGGGCGCGGAGGTCAGCGGCCTCGGCTCCCCGACCGTGTGACCCTTGCGATCGATCGCGAGCTCGTAGAGATCGAACTCGCCGTGCGCGCGCGTCGAATCGAACACGATGCCGGTACCATCGGGTCGCCACGCCGCGTGGCTCTCGATCGATGCACCGTGGGTAAGTGGCGTCGCGATCGCATCGGGCTGGGTCGGTGCGATCCACAAGCTGGTCTCGGAGAAGTCGCGACCTCGGCTCGATGCGAACACGATCCATCGACCATCGGGCGAGATCACAGGATCGAGATCGCGGGTCAGCTCGGGGGCCGCGCGAACGAGCTCGAACTGGCGATCGCCATGTTCGTCGATGCCGACGAGATGAAGGCCATGCTCGCCGCGTTCGGCGACCACGATCGCGACCCGCTCCATCGGAGGCGCCGCGGTAGGCGGGTTCGGGCGCGGCGCACACGCCAGCACCCCGATCATGAATACCAGCGCCCGGATGGGCGACAGCTTACTTACTTCTTGTCGCCAGCGGCGGGCGCAGCGGCCGGAGCCGGCGCGACGGCCGGAGCTGGCGTCGGCGCGGGCGCCTCGGCCTTTGGCGCTTCGGCCTTCGGTGCAGAGGTCTTCTTGGTCAGGTTGGACATGTTCATGTCCTTCCCGTAGTTCTTCTCTTCGGGGGTCACGCCGGCAAAGATGCCCACGGCGATGACGAGGAACGCGACGGCCGAGATGGCGGCTGCCGTGAACGCCTTCTTCGAGGATTCCTCCGTGTATTTCTCGTACACGACGAAGCTCTGCTCTTGGTCACGCGGCCACGAAGAAAAATCCATGCTCATCAGAACCTCCGTACGAGTCGAACGGTAAGTGGAAACCGAAACGCCTGCAATCGAATCAACCGTCCGGGTGTCTCAAGGATGGGCCCGGTTGGCCCGTAGCTCTCTATGACACCCACCCGCAGCTTCGGTTCCATCTTTGTTTGTGCCATCGTCGCAACGATCTCGCAGGGTTGCAGCTCACCGAGCGAGGCTGGTCCCGATCCCTTGCCTGCTCGGACCCAGGCCGAACCCGGACCCGTGGTCAGAGGCGAGAGCTGCCTCGGGGTCTCCGACAAGGGCATCTTCGGCGACCTCGACGCGCAGGTCCAGATCGCCTTACCCGCCAAGCTGACCAGCGATCGCGTGAGCGCGCGAATCGACGACGCGCACGGCGTCCTCGTGCTCTCGATCGATGGCTTCCCGCGTAAGGCGTATCCGCTCGGGGGCGACAGCGTGCTCGCGATCGGCGCGCACACCCTCCACGTCCGCGCCGGCGATCGCGACGAGCTTCGCAACCTGCTCGTCGACGCACGGCTCACGACAGGGCTCGCCGCCCACGATCGCGACGACGACGGGATTCCCGATCCCCTCGACGTCCTGATCGGCGCCAAAAAAGCGGTGCTCAATGCCGATGCGTATACCGCGGCGGCCGAGGGCTACATCTCGCTCGCCTACCCGAACGGCGACGTCCCCCGCACGATGGGCGTGTGCACCGACGTGATCGTTCGCAGCGTGCGGAACTCCGGTCTCGATCTCCAGAAGGCGTTGCACGAGGACATCGCGAAGGCGCGCCGCGCCTACCCGATGGTCAAGGGCAACGGCGATCCGAGCATCGATCAGCGCCGGGTCGGCACCCTGCTGCCCTATTTCAAGCGGCACTGGGAACAGCACACAAAATCTTTCGACGATCCGGACGATCCACTCCGCCCCGGGGACGTGATCTTGATGGACACGTTTCCGAGCCGCGAAGGCCCGGATCACATCGGAATCCTCAGCGATCGCGTCGACGATCAGGGTCTGCCGCTCGTGATCAACAACTGGACCGATGGCACGGTGACCGCCGAGATGGACCTGCTGACGTTCGTGCCCGTGATGTACAGGTTCCGCCTCCCCGCATAGAGCATCTGCTAATCTTCGTGGGGTGAGACGTGCCCTCGTCCTTGCGGCGGCAGCGGCCATCAGCATGGTCGGCGCGCGCGCCCGAGCACAGCCCGCGGATGATGCGAAGTCGAGCTATCGCGTCTCGCTCGATCGCGTCGACTACGAGCCGGCCGCGATCACCGGTACGCGGCTGCGCGTCTATCTCTCGGCGATGTCGCTGCAGGGGCAGATCCTCGATCTCACGGATCCGAAACAGATCCGGCTCTACGTGGGGACCTCGGAGAAGAAGCTGCCGTTCGCGCTCGGCAGGTACGACGCCTCCGCCGATACCGAGACCGACATCGTGTTCCTGGTCCAAGCGACCGCGGACTTCACCGATGCGTTGCCACAGATCACCGATTCGCTCGAGCATGTCCTGCTCGATCACTTGAAGGACTCCGTGAAGGTCGCGGTCATGACCTACGGCGCGTCGGCCACCCCGCCGAAGCTCGCGGGGGTCAAGACCGTGCGCGGCAAGGTGGCGCTCGCGAGCGACAGCTCGGTGACGGATCCGGTGTTACTCGACGGCATCGATCGCGCGCTCGTCGCGCTCAAGAAGGCGCAGCCCGAGCACGTGGGCCGGCCGCTGCGCAAGATGATCGTGGTGGTCGGCGACGGGCGCGACGCCGATGCGGATCACGATCGGATCACGCGCACCGCGACCCGCGCCGCGAAGGAAGGCGTTCGCATCCATACGCTCGCGTACTCGCCCGCAGATCTGCGGCGACCGTTGCTCGTGCTTGGCGAGCTCTCGAAGAAATCGTTCGGCACGCTGCGCTGGCCCGGTCAGGGTCGCAAGCCGCTGCCCGAGACCTGGAACGATGCGTTCAAGCAGCTCGCCGACGAGATCAACAAACAGTACGTGATCACGTTCTTCGCGGGTGCGCCGGGCTCCGACGAAGATGTCGGCGGCAAGAAGATCCACATCGTCACCTCGGGTCGCACCGAGGCCGTGTCGAACGAGCTCAAGGTACCCGAGGCGCCTGGCTGTGCCGGCAACGCGTGCGAGAGCGGCTACTGCGCCGACGACGCATGCGTCGCGTTCGGCGGTGCGCAACCATCGAGCGGCAAGGCGATCTTGCGTTGGGTGCTGATCCTTGTCGGCGGCCTCGTTGGCGTGCTCGTGCTGCTCGCGTTCGCTGGCTGGTTGATCACGAAGCGGCAGGAGCGGCAGCCGAATCCCCCGCATCCGTCGCAACAACCTCACCTGATGAACCAACCTGCGATGACCGCGGCGAGCCAGCACTTCGCCGTCCAGCAAGGGCTGTTGCCGAACGGTCGGCCGATTCCAGGCCTGCTCGTGATGACCGGCCCGCGCACCGGCGAGCGGCTCACGCTGCGCCATGGCTTCCTCGTCGGTGGCCAGCCCGCGAGCGACCTCGCAATTCAAGACGGCTACACCTCCGGCAACCACGCGCAGTTCACGATGGATCTCGAAGGCAACTGTATGGTCGTCGACCTGGGCTCGACGAACGGCACCTTCATCAACGGTCAGCGGATCACGAATTCGCCCCTCCAGCACGGCATGACGATCAAGATCGGCGCCACCGAATTCAGGTTCCTGACTCAGTGAGCAACCATGGGCATTAAACCGTCAGGCAACCTCATCATCGGCGGTCAGACCTTCAAGACCGACGCACCGATCGTCACGTGGCGCGAACCTCCATACTGGGATGCGACGCGCGAGGTCTGTATGCCCACGCTCAGCGATCCGAATCCGCCGTGCAAACCCGGCGGCGTGCCCTACGGCCTGTTGCCGATGGGCCCGTACACGCGGCGCTACTCGTTTCGCCCACGCCTGCGCCACTACGGCATGAACCCGCCGTACGAGGCGGTGAAGGCCTCGATCAAGCAGTTCGTGATCCACCACGATGGCTGCAACACGGCGGACATGTGCTTCTCCGTGCTCCAGAACGAGCGGGGGCTCTCGGTCCACTTCCTCCTCGACAACGACGGCACGATCTACCAGACGATCGATCTCGGCCTGATGGCCTACCACGCGTCCGAATGGAACATCGATTCGATCGGCATCGAGATGTGCAACAAGGGCGACGCGACCGCGTTCCCGAACTGGTACGCGAGCGGCAAGTACGGTCCCAAGCGCAACGTCAAGGTCTGCAAGATCAACAACTCGGTGATCAAGGCGTACGACTACACGCCGCAGCAATACGAATCCTTCGACAAGCTCGGTCGCGCGCTCCAGCGCTACCTGCCGAACTTGCCGGCGGAGTTTCCGCAGCTCTCCCCGGGCAAGCAGCACTGGGGCACGATCCCGAAAGATCAATCGACGCGGTTCGCCGGCTACATCGGCCACTACCACCTGTGGGATCAGAAGTGGGATCCGGGTCCGTTCGAGTTCGAGCCGTTCTGTCGTCGGCTGCGCGGATCGTTTTGCTATCCCGTATTTCCGACCCCGAAGGGCGAGCCAAAAAAGAACGAAGAGCGCCCCGCGATTCCCGAGCAAGCGGACGAGCTCAAGGAGGATGCCAAGGAGCTCTACAAGGCGAACGAGGCGCGCGCCGACGGCGGGTTCTTTCCCGTCGGACCGTGGGGTGAGGCACGGCTGTGGCACGGCGGCGTCCACCTCGCGGGTAAAGATGGCGGCGGCGTGTTCGCACCCTTCCCGGGCCGGCTCGTCGCGGCGCGGATGGGCAAGTCGAGTGCGATCGGCTCGAACAACTTCGCCCTGCTCCGCCACGACATGAACCTCGGCTCCTCGCGCGTGCAGTTCTACTCGCTGTACATGCACCTCGCCGACGAGTTGATCGCCGACAAGCCGGTGCAGTGGACGACCAAGTCCGACGCGTACAAGAATGCGAAGGCTGGCGACGTCGTGCTGCTCGACGAGGCGATCGAAGCCGGCGCGCAGATCGGTAGGATCGGTCGCGCGGGCCCCGGTGATCTGTCGAAGCCACAGATCCACGTCGAGTTCTTCGCGACCGCCGAGCTGTTCACCGGGCTACCCGGCGCTTCGATCTGGACGGTCGTCGATGGCACGTCCGGCGGACGGTTCTGCGATGCCTCGGCAGTCAACGATCTGATCGATAGCAACCACGACGGCATGCTCTCGAAGACCGAGCTCGCGCAGTTCTTCTCGACGAGTGGCGCAGCGATGCACTACGTGGTGCCGCTCAATCTCTCGGAGTGGACGTTCGAGCCGAGCTGGGCCGAAGCGCTGCGCGTGCCGAAGGACTTCAAGATGTTGAAGCCCGCGGACATCGATGCGCTCGTCGCGGATCAGATCACGCCGGGGTTGTGGTGGGATGCGAACGTCGCCTCGCACTGCCGGCTACCCGCCGACGGCATCGTCTATCATTATCACCCGGTCGCGTTCCTCGCCTGGTTCAACCAGCAGCTGCTCGATGCCGCGGCGACCGCGGATCCGAACAGCAAGATCGATCCCAGCGAGGCGCGTGAAGTCCCGAAGAACATCACCGATGACTTCGGCGACAAGCTCGGCACGACGATGCGCTCCGCGGCGGATGTCGCCGAGGATCCGTGCAACAAGAAGCTCGCGCTCAACGATCTCATCCAGGGCTTCGATGCACCGGAGTGCACGCCATGAACAAAGCGATCTGGCAGCCACCGACCCGGCGCGCGTTCGTCACGATGCTCGGCCTCGGGGCCCTCGCGCTCGCCGTCGTCGAGCCGCGGAAGGCCGTGCATCGCGTCAGCTCCGCGACCGACGAGCCCGTACGGCCGATGCTGTGGATCGGCCACTGCTAGCGTTTTAGGCCGATCCCCGGGGGCTAGCTGTACAGCGGTTGTTGTAATGTGCGCCCATGTCACTTCGCCGGCTGATCTCGATCCTGGGCGTAACGGTCGTCGCCACGGGTAGTCTCGTCGCCGCGGCTCCCGCCGCCAAGAAGAAGCCAGCCAAGCCGGCGACGCCGGTCGCACCCGCGAAGGATCCCGCGCCGGCGGCTGGCTCTGCAGCAGGGAGTGCCTCTGGTGGCGGCGCGACCGGCGGTGGTGGCTCCGCAGCGGCGAGTGGAGATGCCTCCGGCAGCGCGGTCCAGCCGATCGAAGATTCTCCGCCGTCCGACATGAACGGTACGTCGGAGAATCCCGACAATCCGCATGCCGCGACCGTCGACGAAGCGGGCTCCGCCGGGTCGCTGTTGCAGACGGTTCCGACCGTGAAGCGGACTGGCTATCCGATCCAGGAGGTCTTGCGCCCGATCACTCTGCCGCAGAACACCTCGGAGATCTCGATCGCGCCGCACCTCCAGGTCTCGCCGTTCCTCGCGAACGATGCGGTCCACGCCCGCTACGGCGTCACCTCGAAGGTCCAGATCGGCATCACCTACGCGTACTTCGGTGCGTACGATCGCAGCGTCGTAAACTCGGCGCTATCGTCGAAGATCGGCGTCCACAGTGGCAAGGCGTTCGGGGTCGACGTCACCGTGCTGCTCCAGGATTGGCTCGCGGTCCGCATCGGCGTGCCGTTCTATGTCAACCCGACCGCGTTCGGGCTCCAGCTCGGCGCACCGATCAAGTTCACTTTCGGCGACAAGTTCGCGATCGGTGGACTCGACGATCTGCTGACCCTGCGGCTCTCGAAGTTCGCGCCGAGCTTCTACCAGGAGCTCTACAACGCGCAGGCCGCGCAGCACGACACGACGAACACGCAGCAGTCGAACGGCCACCTGCGATTCAGCTTCTACGGCGAGTACCAGCAGAGCAACAAGCTCGCGTTCATCGGTCGGATCGGTATCGATAGCGATCTCGGTGCGACGAGCGGTGGTGGTGGCGCGGGTACCAACAGTGCCGCGGGCAACGCGACGTTCATTCGGGCGGGCCTCCAGTATTCGCCGCGTCACTGGTTCGATATCGGTGGCTCGGTCGGCTGGGATGACCTCACGACGCTCGGCACCTTCGGACCGCAGCTCTTCCTCGCGCTCCGTATCTGATCGTCAATCCACGCCCGCGTCGCGCGGACTGGGCGACGGTGCGGCGCTCCCAGCGTGCAGCTCTTCGAGCGTCTTGCCGTCCTTGGTGATGATCTCGAAGTTACGAACCCCGACGAGCTGACCGCCGCGCGTCCAGGTCTCGCACTGCCACTTGCCCACCGGATCTTTCGGTAGCTTGGTGGGATCGAGCTCGCTCAGGAACACCGATCCGTCGCCATCGCACTGCGCCGGGTTCGGCGTCTGACGCGAGACCTCGTGACCGCGATGCAGCCAGACGTGGACGACCGGCTCCTTGAGCCCACCGGGCTCGCGCAGGAGCGATCCGCAGCGCAACTTCTCGAGCTGGTCCGTGCGGATCTGGTGCTTGCTCGCGGGCAGGCACTCGTACTGCCCGGCGACGCCGTGACCGACCGAGGTCTCCGGCATCGTCAGCGGCGCCGGCGGAATGAACGCCTTGCCGTACCACACGCCTGCGAGCAGTAGCCCGGTCATGCCGAGCGTGAGGATCGCGCCCTGCGGCGAGAACACTGATCGTACCGAGAACGAGAGCAGCGCGACCGAGGCAGGGGTCGCCGCGCCCGCGACGATCAAGCCGGTCGCGTGATCGCAGCCGACGACGAGCGGCAAGAGTACGTTGAGCAGCGCGAACATCGCGAGCCCGTACATTCCGGAGGCGAGCCAGCGTCGCTCCATCACGAAGTGATCGAACACGAGATCCATCGTCGAGAGCACCGCACACACGAGCAGGATCGGGGCGAGCCACCAGTTCCACGAGGCGAACGACCAGGTCGCAGACGACGCGTAGAGCGGCGTCAGGAAGAAGAACATCTGTTGATAGAACTGCTTGATGACGTAGTTCGTCGCGACCCGGATGCCCTTGCGCGTCAGCGACTCTTCTTCGCGGCGATTTGCCGGACCGACGATGAAGCGCAGCGCGATGAACAAGAGCAGCCACGATGCGAACAGCGCGATCATCACCTTGTCGGCGTGTGCGAGCCCAGCGCGCGCGAACAACATGACGCCGACGCCGAAGGCCAGCGCGACGCCCGAGTGCAGCCACCAGATCTTGCGAAGGACCCGCTTGAGCTTGCCGGGCGGAGGCACCGCGGCGACAGGATCCGGTGCGGCCTGGCCCACGGCTATTGCGCCGCGATGAGGTCGCGGAACCGCTCGAGTGCGAGCTCGATCTTGGCCATCGCGGGCCCGAACGAGAACCGTACGTGGCGACGGAAGCGCGACGCGCGACCACCGCGACGCTTCCCCGGATCGACGTCGAAGAACTCCCCGGGCACGCAGATCACCTGCTTCTCGAGCGCGGCGCGGAAGAAGCTCATGCCGTCGCTGATCGCCGGTGGCAGATGTTCGGTCGAGGCCCACACGTAGAACGTGCCCTCGGGTGGCAGATCGATCGTGAAGCCGAGGTCGCGCAGGCCGTTGAGGAGCTTCACGCGCTTCTTGCCGAACTCGGCCTGGATCGCGCGAGTCTCCGCCATCGCCGCCTCGGGGCGCAGCAACTCGATCGCCTTGCGCTGCAGCGGTCGCGAGCCGCCGCCGTCGAGGAACGAGCCAGCCGAGGAGACGCCCTCGATGATCTTGCGCGGCGCGACCGTCCACGTGACCCGCCACCCCGGGTAGCGCCAGTTCTTCGTGAGGCCATCGAGGATCACGACCGGATCCTTGTCGACATCTTCGACGTAGCGCGCCGCGGTCTCGATGCCGCCGTTCTTCAAGAGGTCCGGACGCCAGATGTAGTGCGAGTAGAACTCGTCGAAGATCAGCGAACAGTCGAGCTCGCGACCGACCGCGACCCACTCGGCGAGGTCGCTGCCGCCGATCGTCTTGCCGGTCGGGTTCGCCGGGTTCGACGCGAGGATCGCAGAGAGCCCGCGTCCCATCACCTCGCGCCGGAGGTCTGCACCCGAGAACGCGTAGCCGCGCTCGGGCTCGAGCAAGATCGGGATCGGCGAGAACAACCGGAACACGCTCAGCAGCTCTTCGTACGCGGTGTAATCCGGCAGGAAGTGGCCGAGGTTGATGTTGCCGAGCGACGCGGCGACGCGCGTGAGCGCCGAGCGACCACCGCCCGAGACCGCGACATTCTCCGCGGAGTACTTGCTCGGCATGCCCTTGCGAAACGTCTCGTTGTAGAAGCCCGCGATCGCTTCGCGCAGCTCCCACAACCCGGCGACCGGGGCGTACTCCTGATCGCCCTCGAGGATCGGCAACTCGGTGACCCGCGGTGGTGCGCCCGGCAGCGCTTCGGCCTCGGGCATGCCCTGACCGAGGTTGCACCACTCGGGAGACGTTTGCGTGTAGCCGCGCTTGGTCGCCTCGGTGGTGACGAAGATGACGCCCGTGCGCGGCACCTCGCGGAACGCCGAGAACGTCGGGCCACTTGCCGCTCCGTCGATCGAATGCGAGCCGGTGCCGGTGCCAGGTCGAGGATGCTGCGCCATCGGAGCAGATCCTTACCAATGCGCTGGAGTCGGCGCTACCGAGGAAGCTGCCAAGGAATCGACTGTGCTAGCTTGCGGCGGTGTCGATCTGGGAACCGCTCGTGGGTCAGGACCGTGTCGTGGCGCTGCTCCAGCGCGCGATCGAGCGGGACCGCGTGCCACACGCGTACCTCTTCAGCGGCCCCGTGGGTGCGCCGATGGTCGAGACCGCCCTCGCGCTCGCGTGCGCACTCAACTGCCAGACGAACCGCGGTCACGGGTGTGGCGAGTGTGACGCGTGTTCGAAGATCATCGCCGGCATTCACCCCGATGTCGTGACGCTCGTCCGCGAAGGCGCGGCGCAGATCGTTCCCATCGAGAACGTCCGCAACCAGGTGATCGCGCGGGTCGGCATGCCGCCGCACGAGGCCGAGGTCCGGCTGTTCATCGTCGAGGAGGCGACGGCGCTCGCACCGCCAGCCGCGAATGCGCTACTGAAGACCCTCGAGGAGCCGCCGCAGCGCACGCTGTTCGTGCTGTGCACGACCGCGCCGGAGCAACTACTGCCGACGATCCGTAGCCGCTGCCAGCGGGTCCGGTTCGGTGGCGGCAGCGCGGTCGCCGAGGGCGATCCCTTGCGCGCCGAACGGATCGCGAAGCTCGGCGAGGAGCTCGCCGGGCGCGATCACGATCCGACGCTGCCCGTCCGCGTTGCCGAGGGCAAAGGGGATGTCGGTCCGGTGTTGATCGCCGCGGCGCAGGTGCTCCACCAGAAGGCGCGCCGGGCGGCCGAGGCGCACGATGACCTCGCCGCGCGTCGCGCCTCGCAGCGCGCGCAACTCGTGCTGTCGTGGCACACCGCAGTCGCGATCCACAATGCGAACGCACAGCTCGCGGTCGAGGCTGTGATCGTGCAACTCGCCGAACAGGACCGCGCTTCATGAGTGAGACCGACGACAAGGCAGCTCCGCCGACGGGGACCGCTGTCGATGAAGGCTGGGACGAGGGTGGCGACGAAGGTGGTGGAAGTGATGATGGCGGCGGGCCGGTTGACGCCGCTGCACCGGGCACGCCTGGCGACCCAGGCGCGAAGCGCAAGCGCCGGCGCCGCCGTGGTCGCGGCCGTGGCGAGCGCCCCGACGGTGCGCCGACTCCGGTCGCCGCGGCTCCGCTCACGACCGACGAGATCCTCCAGGGCGATCCGTACGCCGCGGCTGCGCCACCGCAAGCAGCCGTGGCAGCGCCCCAGCCGCAACCGCAGCGCGAAGGCAACGAGCGCGGCCGTCGGCGACGCGGCGGTGGTGGGGAAGACCGCGGTGCGCAGCCTCAGCAACCCCGACCAGCACAGCCGCAACAACCACCGCAACCACCGCGCGGCGGTCAGCCACAGCCACAGCAGCGAGGTGGCGGTCCGCAGCAGCCATCGCGCGGCAACGATCAGCGCCGCGGTAGTGGCCCCCAACCGCAACGCGATCAACCGCAACGCGATCAACCGCGGCGCCCCGATCGCGGTGCCCGCGGAGATCGCGGCCCGCGCACGCAAGGCAACCACCCCCGCGAGGACGGTCCGGCGGTCGCGCTCGACGACGATGTCGCCGCGCCCGACGATCTACGCGCGCGCGCCGAGGCGCTGCCGACGACACCGCCGAATTCCAGTGTGGGCGGTGCGATGCGCACGAACCAATCGGTGCGGCAGCACGTCGCGACGCCGGAGGACGAAGAAGAAGTCGCCCCGGTCCCGACCGAGGCGTGGGGCAGCGAAGACGCAAGCCCTGCCCCGGCGGTCACGCTGTCCTCGAACCTGCCCGACGAGCCGCCCGCCGCGGATCACGATCCCACCACGTTTCATCTGCTTGCCGAGCGCGGTGCGAAGCTCGGCGAAGACGTCGCGAGTGTCGTCGGTGTCCGGTTCGTGCCCGCGGGTCGGATCCAGTGGTTCGACGCGAGCGATGTCGACTACACCCCCGGCGAGCGCGTGCTGTGCGACTGGGATCGCGGCAATCGCCTCGGCTGGGTCGCGACGCTTCCGGTCCGTCGCGGCATTCGCGATCGCAACCTGCGCCGTGTGATCCGCCGCGCGAACGATCAGGATCTTCGCGGCGAGCAGACCGGCGACGACAATCGGATCAAGGCGCTCCGCACCGCGAAGGACAAGGCCGCCGCGCTGCGCCTGCCGCTCAAGGTGTTCCGCGTCGAGACCAGCCCTGGCAAGTTGCTCGTCTACTACACGAGCGATGATCGCCTCGACCTCCGCGACTTCGTGCGTGATCTGTCGCAAGCGACCGGGATGCGTCCCGAGTTGCGCCAGCTCGGCGTGCGCGACGAGGCCAAGGCGGTCGGCGGCATCGGCTCGTGCGGGCTCACGCTGTGCTGCACGACGTGGCTGCCCGATTTCGTGCCCGTCTCGATCAAGATGGCCAAGGATCAAGGGCTGGTGCTGTCGCCGACGAAGGTCTCGGGGCAGTGCGGTCGGCTCAAGTGCTGCCTCGTCTACGAGCAAGCGGCCTATTCCGAGCTCCGCAAAGGTCTGCCCAAGCTTGGCAAGCGCGTGATCGGTGCGCGCGGTGAAGGTCGCGTCGTCGAAGTCGACGTGCTGCGCCAGCGCCTGCGCGTCTCGTACGGCCCGGGCGATAGCGAGGTGGTGCTCGCGACCGAGGTCAAGCCGCTGTTCCCGCCTGGCAACCAACCTCGCCCGGGCGGCTCGCCCGGTCATCACGATCACGATCACGATCACGACGAACCCGATCCGAGCGCTGATCCCAGCGCGACGGATGACACCGACGACGAACCGACCGACGATCCCAGCGCCCGGACCTGAGCCTGAGCATTCACCGATGACGACGACGCCCTTCTACATCACGACCCCGATCTACTACGTCAACGACGTCCCGCACCTCGGCCACGCGTACACGACGATCGTCGCCGATTCGCTCGCGCGCTATCACCGGATGCGAGGTCAGGACACGCGCTTCCTCACCGGCACCGACGAGCACGGCCAGAAGATCGAGGAGACCGCGAAGAAGCGCGGGATGACCCCACAGCAGCTCGTCGATCATGTCGCGCCCCGGTTCGACGAGTGCTGGAAGGCGCTCGGCATCGAGGACTACCGCTTCATCCGCACGACCGAGGACAAGCACAAGAAGGTCGTCGCCGCGCTGTGGAAGCGGATCCGCGAACGCAACCCGAGTGACCTCTACCTCGCGTCGTATCAGGGTTGGTACTGCGTCGGTTGTGAAGCGTTCTACACCGAGAGCCAGCTGACCAAAGTCGATGACAAGTGGCTCTGCCAGATCCACAAGACCCCGGTCGACTGGCTCGACAAGGAACGCAGCTGGTTCTTCAAGCTGTCGCGCTTCGCCGCGCCGCTGATCGCGCACATCGAGAGCCACCCCGAGTTCATCCAGCCACCGCAGTACAAGAACGAGATCCTGTCGTTCTTGCGCGGCGGCCTCAAAGACCTCTCGGTGTCACGCACGAGCTTCGCGTGGGGCATCCCGGTTCCCGAGGACGATCCGGACGGCTTGAAGCACGTCATCTACGTGTGGATGGACGCGCTGACCAACTATCTCTCGGATCTGTGCCCGCCCGACGGAACGATCGGCGGCGATGACGTCGAGAAGTACTGGCCCGAGGCGATCCACGTGATCGGCAAGGACATCCTGCGGTTCCACTCGGTCTACTGGCCAGCGTTCTTGATGGCCGCCGAGCTCCCGTTGCCCAAGACGATCTTCGCGCATGGCTGGTGGACGATCCGCGGCGAAAAGATCTCGAAGTCGATGCCGGCCACGCGCATCGATCCGGTAAAGCTCGCCGATGCGCTCGCGGTCGGCCCGCTCGGCCGTGCGATCGGCATCGATGCGATGCGCTACTACCTGCTACGCGAAGTCCCGCTCGGCCTCGATGGCGACTTCACGTTCGAGTCGCTGTTCGCACGGTTCAACGCCGAGCTCGCGAACGACCTCGGCAACCTGGTCAATCGCTCGCTCACGATGTTCAACAAGTTCAAGGAGCACGCGCAGCCGATCCACGACGATCGGATCGTGGAGCTGCCGGTGCACGCGGAGCTCGAGGCGTCGATCGCGGAAGCGATCGCGGCGACCACCGCGGCCTACGACGCGATCGCACCGAGCAAGGCGCTCGAGGCGACCTGGAAGCTCGTGCGCGATGCCAACAAGTACGTCGACGCGACCGCACCATGGGTGCTCGCGCGCGATCCGGCGAAGCATCCCGAGCTCGCGCTCGTGCTGCACGAGCTCGCCGCCGTGATCGGCGTGATCGGCGGC
>JANXOP010000052.1 GCA_025357755.1 Kofleriaceae bacterium
GATCATCCGCCGGCGCGAAGATTTGAGCGCGCGCGTCGCACAGGCGACGAAGGACCTGGCGCAGACCGAAGCGGAACTGGGCACGGCGGTCGATACGCACCAGGACGACCTCGCGGTGGTTCTGATCCAGAAGAAGAACCAGCTGACCCAGGATCTCGCCGACATGCGAGGCGACCTCGATACCGCCCAGAAAGATGCGACGAACGCCAAGAACTCGATCTTGAGCGTCCAGGGCGAGATCAGAAAACTCAAGGACGAGCGGGACGTCATGCTTGCGCGTATGCAGTCCGCGCAGGCGCGCCTACGGATCCAAGACCAGCTCGAGGGACTGTCGCTCGACGCCGAGGTCAAGGCGCTCGACAACGTCCGCGAGCACATCAAGAACACGATCGCCGAGGCGAACCTCGGTAAAGAGCTCGGCGAGAGCGATCTCGACACCCGCCTCAAGGCGCTGCGCGAGCAGACCGGGCAGTCGACGTCGAAGTCGGAGTGGGAGCGCTTGCGCAACGCGGCGGCCGCCAAGGCCGGCCAGAAGACCATGTGATCGCGCGTGGCAACTCTCTTACCGGACTGGGCTGAGGAGCTGAAGCGTCGCTACCTGCGCGGCGAAGCGAGCGTGTTCGTCGTGCATGGCAACGTGCACGACCTCGTGCTCGATGATGGCGCGCTGGTCTCGATGGCGGACTATCTGGCGACGCGGGTGTTCGAGAAGAAGGACACCGTGATTCGCTACAACCTCTCGACGGGGTGTCGATTCGTGAAGAAGGGCGCGAAGATCGACAGCGCGGATCTGCTCGAGCGCACGCCCGACAAGGTGCTGCCCGCGCTCGAGAAGGTGCTGTTCTCGCAGACCAATGTCGGTGTGGTGATCGAGTACGCCGAGATGCTCGCGCCGGCGGGCGATGCTTCGTTCGCGAGCGAGAACGACCGGCTCAGCGTGGTGATGCTGCAGCGCTGGTCGCTCGCGCCGCAGCTCGAGAACGCGGACAACATCGTCATCCTGATCACCGAGCTCGCTGGCGATCTCAACCCCAAGATCGTCGCGAACCCGCGGGTCTCGGCGGTCCGCATTCCGATGCCGACCGAGGACGAGCGTCGCGCGGTGATCCGCCAGGTCAACCCGCAGCTCGAAGCGACCTGGGTCGAGCGGCTCGCCGACATCACGGCGGGGCTCAAATCGATCCAGATCAAATCGATCCTGCAGCCGACCCCGCAAGGTGACTCCGACGACGCGGACGCGCGCTATCGCTTCATCAAGACGATGGTCGCGGATGATGCGCGTGCGAAGAAGCTCGCGGCGGTGACCCAAGGGATGCCGCGCGAGGAGATCGAGCACTTGATCGGCCAGACCGCGCCGCCCGAGGTGCGCGACGAGCCGCACGAGGAGATCCTGCGCTTGATCGAGAAGCGCAAGCGCGAGGTCATCGAGCGCGAGTGCTTCGGGCTGATCGAGTTCGTCGACGCCAAGAACGATTTCTCGGTCGTCGGCGGCATCCCCGAGGTCAAGCAGGAGCTGATCGCAGTCGCACGTAACATCCGCGAGGGACGGACCGCGCGCGTGCCGATGGGCATGCTGTTCACCGGTCCGATGGGCACCGGCAAGACCTTCGTGGCCGAGGCGTTCGTCAAGGAATCGGGGCTCACGGGCATCAAGCTCAAGAACTTCCGGTCCAAGTGGGTCGGCTCGACCGAGTCGAACCTCGAGCGCATCCTCGGGGTCATCCACGGTATCGGCAACGTGATCGTGATCCTCGACGAAGCCGATCGTTCGTTCGGCTCCGGTGGCGATGACGACGGCGGTGATGGCGGTACGGGCTCGCGCGTCGTCGCTCGGCTCAAGGAGTTCATGAGCGACACTGCGAACCGCGGGCGGGTGTTGTTCATCCTGATGACGAACCGACCCGACAAGCTCGATATCGACATCAAGCGAGCGGGGCGCCTCGACAAGAAGATTCCGTTCCTCTATCCGCAGACCCCCGAGGACATCGAGGGCATCTTCAAGGCGCTGATCAAGCGTCACGGGCTGCAGACCACGATCGAGTTTCCGCGCGATCGCGAGGCTGTCTCGGCGAAGATCGTCGGCTATTCGAACGCCGACTTCGAGGCGATCGCGCTGCTCGCGAACAACTATGCCGTCGACGAGACCGGCAAAGAAGGTTTGATCAGCGTCCAGCACTTCGAGAGTGCGGTCGCGGACTACCTGCCTTCGCGCGACCTCGAGATGATCCAGTACATGGAGCTGCTCGCGGTGTTCGAGGCGTCCAATCGCAAGATGCTCCCCGACAAGTATTCCCAGATGACTGTGGATGACCTCCAGAAGCGTCTGGCCGACCTCAAGCTGCGTTGTGGCAACAGGAGATGACCATGAGTGATGACTTCCTTCCCGAGATCGAAATTCGTGCCGACCAGGCCGAGGCCATTGCACGCGGCTTGTTCGCCGTCGCGCGCGCCGATGGAGGCGTCCACGAGCGCGAGGCGGCGATGATCAGCGAGTTCTTCAACTCGACCACGGATCACGCCTCGCACCTGGCCTCGCTCGAGCGCCAGCCCGTGCTCGAGCCGGCGCACCTCGCCGCGCTCTTGCCCTCGCCCGAGCTGCGTCAGCTGTTCATCAAGTCGGCCTTGCTGCTCGCGTACGTCGATGGCAAGTACGCGCCAAACGAGCAGAAGCAGATCGAGGCGTATGCGACGGCCTGCCAGATCGATCTGGCAGCGCTCACCAACCTCGAGGCGGCGGTGAAGGACTACCTGCTCGGCCACCTATCGCACTTGAAGAACGTCGACGGCGTGGTCGCGGTCGCCAAAGGGCTCGAGCGCTAACCGCGTAGCGTGCCGAGCCGGCGGAGCGAATGATCTGGAAATACGGCCGTCAGATCGCTCGACGACAACCCGAGCGTGCCAGCGAGCACGTCGCCTAACAGGTCGCGGCTGTCGGTCGCGATCGCGAGGTCGCGGCCCTCGAACAGCTGGTCCTTCGCGAGGCCCGGGAACGTCCCGATGATCTTGCCACCGTCGACGTTGCCGCCGAGCACGAGCGACATCGTCGCGGTGCCGTGGTCGGTGCCGCCGGTGCCGTTCTCGTGCACGGTCCGGCCGAACTCCGAGATCGTGACGAGCGTGACGTCGCCGAGCTTGTCGCCGAGCTCGGTCGCGAAGCCGGCGATCGCGGCGCCGAGCCCGCCGAGCCCGCGCTCGAGGCGTTGCGCTTCGCCGACATGGGTGTCCCAGCCACCGGTATCGACGACGATCAGCTCGGCGCCGAGGTTCGCGCGGATCACGCGCGCGGCCGTCATCAGCGCCTGACCGACGGGACCTTTCGGAACCGTGGTCGAGGCCGGCTGGCCCGCGAGCGCAGCCTCGATATGGGTGGCACTCGACAGCGCGCGGCGCGCGGTAACCGAGAACGGATCGGTGCCGGTCGCGTAGAGCTCGTCGAACGCGCGGAGGATCGCCTCGCGCTTCGGCGGCGGTGCCTTGCGCGCGATACCGACCTCGCCATTCTTCTCCAGCACGAGCGCGGGTTCGGTCCCTGCGAGCGCGCGGGGCAGCGTCGAGCCGATGGCGATCGCGGTCGCATCTCCGGCATGCGGGCGATGCGCGAGCACGCGGTTCGCCCAGCCGCTCTCGCTGGTGATGCCGCCCTGCTCGAGCAGATCCTGCGCCGCGAAGTGCGAGCGTGGCGCACCGGTGAGCCCGACCGCGGGGACGATCGCGAGCCGCTTCGCTTTCCAGTGCGGAAGCAGATCGGCGAGGCCGGCGTGGAGGCCGAAGTGACCGTCGAGATCGAGGGTGGCCGTGGTCTTGCCCGTGAGGGTCGGTCGCGCTTTCGCGAGCTCCGGATCGCCGTGCGGCGGAATCATCGCGAGGCCATCCACGGCACCGCGTTGCATCACGACCACGACGGTCTTCGTGCCGCGACCTGCTGCGGTCCCTGCGAACGCGCGCAGGTTCGGGCGCACGAGCAGCGTGGCGAGGCCGGCGCCCAGACCGGTCAGGAAGCTACGGCGTTGGATGATCATTGGCGTTGAAACTCCGGGCTGGCGAATGCGAGAGCGAGCGCGATCGTGCGCGCTTGTTGCGGTTGCTTTGGACGCGCGATCCAGGTCTCGATCACTGCGCGTGTCGTGTGCGTGAGGCCACCCGCGATCATCGAATCGAGCGTGGCTACGGTGGAGGCGCGCCATTGCGGGGTCGGCTCGCCACTCGGTAAGGGCAGGGTACGATCGAGATCGACGATGACGCCGGGGAGCGTGCCGGCCGCGAGGCCGAGCGCGAAATCCATGCGCTCGAGCGCGCCCGCGGTCGAGAGCCATGCGGCCGCCGAATCGGCGTAGCCCGTCGGTGCGGGCGCGAGCAACGTCGGTTGTCCGAGCCGGGTCATCAGTTTTGCGAGGCCGGTGCCTTCGCACGTGCCACCGACCGCGCGGACCGCGCTGACCACGACCTCGAGGGGAGACTTGATCTTCGCGTTGCGCACGGCGGCGCGCCAGAACACCGGCGCGCTCGCGATCGCGTGGACCACCGCGCCGATGTCCCCGTTCGTCGCGCGCCACGCGCCGGTCGCCGCTGCGATCGCTTCCTTCGGTGGATCGTCGGCGACGAGCTGCATGCACAGCTGCGTGCACACGTGCTGGATCGTCTTCGGATGGTTCGCGAGCATCTCGAGCAGCTGCACGCCCTCCTGCTCGCCACCGCCCGCGGGGAACTGCGTACCCATCACGGTCTTCGCATCGTCATCGTGGACCCGCGCGCGGAACGTGTATTCGCCATCGGCGACGCTCCAGCCCGAGAGGATCCGCGCGACCGCGATCACGTCGTCTTGCGTGTAGCCGGCATCGACGCCGAGCGTGTGGAGCTCCATCAGCTCGCGCGCGTAGTTCTCGTTGAGGCCGCGGCCCTTCTTCGCGGGCTTGCTGCCAGGTCTCGGCGCGACACTCCGAGCGTTGTCGAGATACACGAGCATCGCGGGATGACGCGCCGTTGCCTGCAAGAGATCGCCGAACTTGCCGAGCGCCTTGGGGCGCAGCGTCTTCTCCACGAAGTCCGAGGCGAGGAACCGGACCTTGCCCTTCTGCAACGACACCGCGAAGTGGTTGGTCCAGAAGTCGGTCATCACCTCGAGCAGTTGCCGCTCGCTCGCGACATAGCGCGCGATCGCGGTCATCTGGGTCTCGAGCAGCAGCTCCTTCTTGGCCTTGTTCTTCGCCTTCTTCGCGCCGTCGGCCTCGCCATCATCGAGCATACGAGCGGCTTCTTGCTCGGCCGCATCCTCGAGCTCGTCGAACGGCTTCAAGGCATCGGCGAAGGGCGCGAGCGCGGCGGTGCCTGCGGCATCGTCGATCGCGGCGGGCTTCAGCTGGCGGTCGAGCCATGCGGAGAGCCCGGTCTTCACGAGCTCGGCGGCCTGGCCGGGCTTGGCGCCGAACGAGAGCCGCGCGAGCAGGTGGACCGCATCTGCCGCGGTCGCTCCACCCTCGAGTGGCGTCGTCGGCTCGGGCTCCGGGCGCGCGCGGCCCGCAGCAGGGCCTCTCGCCGCGGTCGGCGCGGTCTGGTGGGCGCAGGCCGCGACGAGCGCGGCCGCCGGAAGAAGTGACGCGGGCTGGGCCATCGGGGAACTGACCCGTGGGTGGCAGGCCGAGTTAAACCGCTATAGTTACGGCGGTGCCCGAGCTTCCGGATGTCACGGTGTATGTCGAGCGGCTCGCCGCGAAGGTGATCGGCCAGCCGATCCTGGGCATCCGGATCCCGAGCATGTTCGTGCTCCGCACCGTCGAGCCTTCCCCGAAAGAGCTGGTCGGCGCGAAGGTCACCTCGGTCGAGAGGCTCGGCAAGCGGATCATCCTCGGCGTCGAGGGCGATCGCTTCATCGTGATCCACCTGATGATCGCGGGGCGGCTGCGCTGGAAGGTGCCCCAAGCGAAGCTACCGGGCAAGCTCGCGCTCGCCGGCTTCGACTTCCCGACCGGCACGCTGGTGTTCACCGAGGCGAGCGGCAAGAAGCGCGCATCGATGCACCTCGTGCAAGGCCGCGCGGCACTCGCGGAGTTCGATCGCGGCGGCCTCGACGTGCTCGCGGCGAGCACCAAGCAATTCGCCGAGCGCATGCGCAGCGAACGTCACACCGTGAAGCGATCGCTCACCGATCCGACGCTCTTCGACGGCATCGGCAACGCGTACTCCGACGAGATCTTGTGGGCCGCGCAGATGTCGCCGTTCCGCATGACGAGTGCGCTGGACGATGCCGAGATCAAGACCCTGCACACCGCCGCGAAGCACCAGCTGATCCTCTGGACCGATCGGATGCGCGCCGAGGTCGGTGATGGCTTTCCCGACAAGGTCACCGCGTTTCGCCCGGAGATGGCGGTCCACG
Organism: Kofleriaceae bacterium; assembly: GCA_025357755.1. Classification (GTDB taxonomy): domain Bacteria; phylum Myxococcota_A; class Polyangia; order Haliangiales; family Haliangiaceae; genus JABFXX01. Next base: position 6,371 of record JANXOP010000052.1, read on the forward strand.
GTAAGTTCGGGGAACCGTGCCCGCGTTGCGGCACGAAGGTCCAGCGGATCGTCTACGCCGACAACGAGGCGAACTACTGCCCGACCTGCCAGACCCAGGGCAAGCTGCTCGCCGATCGCTCGCTGTCGCGGCTGCTCAAGGAAGATTGGCCGAAGACCCTCGAAGAGCTCGAGCACCGGCGCACGAGCACGAAATAAGATCGACGGCCGTCGTGGCGCGTTTGCTGGGATCTCATGAAGAAAGTCTTGGCTGGCTTGCTGATGGCCGCGGCCTGCGCCGCGTGCGCTCCGAAACACGCGACGTTCGTCAACACCGATGTCGCGCTGGGGCGGGTCGTTGTCTATCGCAACGGTGTCGCGTTCTACGAGCGCCGCGCGATCGTCACGAACGGGATGCTCACCGTGAGCGTGCCGCGTGATCGAGTCGATGACTTCTTGAAGTCGCTCACCGTGATCGATGCGATCAGCGGCAAGGCGCTGCCGGTCTCGATCCCGCGCTCGCAGGAAGGTAACGGGACGAACCTGACGATGCGGCTCGAGTTGCCTCCCGAGGCGATCAAGAACGGCAAGGCCGAGGTCGTCCTGACCTACGTCACCGAGTCGCCGTCGTGGAAGCCGAGCTATCGCGTCGCCGTCGGAGACAAGGACGTGATGCTCGAAGGCTGGGCGATCGTCGACAACACCTCCGGCGAAGACTGGAACAAGGTGATGGTCGGGGTCGGCTCGAGCTCGGCGCTGTCCTTCAAGTACGATCTGTGGAGCGTGCGTCAGGTCCAGCGCGAGACGCTGCAGACCGACGAGAAGTTTGCCATCGCGCCACCGACGGGCATCTCGCCGTATGGCGGCACCAAGCCATCCGATCCGAATGGCGAGCCGATGCTCGCCGAGCTCGGCGACGACGAGATCCGCCGGCCGGAAGGCCATCCCGAAGACGCGAAGTCGGCGCGGGTCGGGATGAACGACTCCCTCGATGCCGATGGTGGGTTCGACGGATCCGCAGTCCAGCCCGCACCCTCGGTGCAGAGCTCGACCGGCGCGGGTCGGTCGGCGCATGTCGCGAAGAAGCCCGCATCGGTCTCCGCCGTGAAGGCGGACCCGCGCAACCAAGAGCAACGCGAGCAACGCGATCACCGCATCGCCACCGGCGATCAGAAGATGAAGTCGATCTCGCAGGGCCTCGTACACTCCGACAAGACCATCGTGATCGAGGGCTTCGCGGATGCGAACAAGAACGATGCGCAGCGCCGTGCGAATGACCGCGCGAACATCGTGCGCAATCAGCTGATCGATGCCGGTGTCGCGCCCGCGCGGATCAAGATCGTCACGCACGTCGATGCTGGCAACGCCGAGCGCGTGCGTCTGCGTGCCGAGGCGGCGACGCCATCCGACAACGCCGCCGCGAAGCTCGGCGGCAAGGACAACGTTACGGCCGACCTCACGGCCCAGCCGGTCGGCGAGAGCCACTTCGCGAACCCGATGCCGATGACCGTGCCTAAGGGCTCCTCGGCGATGGTCTCGATGGTGCGCGCGCACACCGATGGTGAAGTGGTCTATCTCTACGATGCCGAGAGCGAGCGTGGAAACGAGCACTTCGCCTTCCGCGCGGTGCGGTTCCGCAACCCGACGGACTCGACGCTCGAGACGGGTCCCGTGACGGTCTATGGGAACGAGCGGTTCATCGGTGAGGGCCTGACCGAGCCCATCCCGCCGAAGGCCTCGGCGGTGGTCCCGTACGCGCTCGATCGGCAGATCGTGATCGAGCGCGCTGAGACCGAGGACAACAAGCTGTCGCGATTGGTCACGCTGCAGCGCGGCGTGCTGACCGCCGAGGTCCAGCACATCCGCCACGAGAAGCTCACGATCACGAATCGCTTGCCGCAGGTCGCGAAGGTCTACCTTCGCCACACCGTCAACAAGGGCTGGAAGCTGCTCGAGGCGCCGCCCGCATTCGAGCGGATCGGCGATGCCCATCTGTTCGAGGTCGATCTCAAGGCAGGCGAGACCAAGGATGTCGAGATCAGCGAGGCGACGCCGATGGAGCGCACGCTCGATCTCAACGCCGACGTCACGATGGGCATGATGAAGATCTACGTCCAGTCCGCGATCGGCACGCCCGAGCTCAAGGCGCAGCTCGAGAAGCTGCTGACCATCCACAAGCAGCTCGTCGACCTGTCGGAGGAGCAGACCAGCGTGCATCGCCGGCTCGACGAATATCGCGAGCGCATGGACGAGCTCCACAACCAGATCTTCACGCTCCAGGCGGTCAAGACCGGCAACGATCTGATGAGCCATCTGAAGGACAAGATGAAGGACATCTCCGAGCGCGTGCAGAAGGCGACGATCCAGCTCGTCGACTTCGAGGAGAAGATCATGCAGACGCGGGTCCAGTTCCAGGACGCGATCGCCGAGCTGACCCTTCCGGATGTGACGCAGGCCGCGGCGACGGTGACGTCGAAACGCTAAGCGGCCTCGGGCGGGCGGGCCGGCACGCGCTCCAGATGGTAGCGTTCGCGGATGGTGCGGATGTTGTTGCTCTCGGTCGCGTTCTCGGGCGCGTTCTCGGTGGTCACCGGCTGCGGCGATGATGGCGGCAAGCCTACCGATGCCGCGATCGATGCGGCCAGGGCTGACACCGCCTATACCGGCGAGGTCGTCGATTGGGATGACAGCGATACCGCGTTCTGCGGCGTGTTCGACGCGAAGCTCACCGTGCATGGTGATGCGGCGCGCACCGACACCACGAACCCGAATGGTCGCTTCAACCTGATGATCGGTGCGGGCGCGTCGACCCAGATCGATGTCGTGCCGCCGACCTCGATGTCGCAATGCGCGAGCGGCATCGGCCTGTACCAGCTGCCCGGCATCATGATCATCGGCGATGCGGTGCTCGCGACCGGTAAGCCGAGCTCGTACCGGATGATCGGTATGGATCGGCTCGCGCCGTTCTTCGCCGGGCTTGGCGCCACGGCCTACGACTCGCAGAAGGCGATCGTGTTCGTCCACATCGAGGGGACGCCGGCGGTCGCTGCGGTGACCGGCACGCATGACACGCCGGTCGCATGGAGCGGCACGGCATGGTCGAAGTCCAACCTCGGTGTCGACGTCGTGTTCCCGAACGTCACGCCCGGAACGGTCGGCGTGAGCTTTCAGGATCTGACGAGCGGCATCGGCGCGACGATGGCGCCTGCCGTCGCCGGCACGATCACCTACGTGACGCTCGTCGATCCGACGTAGGCGTTGTACTCGTACGGATCGTGCGCGCTGAATAGATCGAGATCCTTGTAGCTCGCGTTGAGCTGCGCGAGGGCGGCTGCCGAAGCCCGCCGCGCCGCCGGATCGATCTGCATCAGATTCTCGAACGTGCGCAGGCCGAAGGGGACCTTCTTGCCGCTGCCGTCGACCGTGTGGTGATGGAAGTAGGCGTCACCGGCATGGACCTTCCAGCGATCACCCGCCTTCACGATCACCGCCGAATGACCGCGGGTGTGGCCGTGCATCGGTACCAGCCCGATATCGGCATCGAGGCCCCGCAACTTCGTGATCGCGGGGAGCCCGCGCCACGTATCGCCTTGCTCCGCGTAGACCTCCCACTTCGGGCCGTGCGCGAGCTGAGCTGGTAGGTAGCGGCGCTTCTCCTTGCGAGACGGCCGGGTCGTCGCGGCGATGTGCTCGAGCGCGTGGAGATGAACCTTCGCGTTCGGAAAGTCGGCGATGCCACCCGCGTGATCGAGATCGAGGTGGGTGACTACGATGTGCCGTACGTCCTCGGGCTTCCAGCCGCGCGCCACGACCTGCGCGATCGCGGTCTCAGCTACCTCGAGCTTCGGGTTAACCAGCAGCTTGAACGCGTGCGGAACGCCGGTCTTGCCCTCGATATCACGCGTGCCGAAGCCGGTGTCGATCAGCACCAGACCATCGCGCTCGGTCTCGACGAGCAGGCAGTGCGCGATCATCAGGCCGTGCCAGCCCTTGGCGCCGATCATCCAGCCGGCGATCGGGCACATCGTGGCGCAGTTGAGATGGTGAACTGCTTTGACGGTCATCGCGACGCCGTCGGCGAGGAGTGCATCGGTGTCACTTTCACGTGTTGGAGATAGTCGGCGGATGCGAGGATCGCGACGAGGCCGAGCGCCGCGACCACGAACGGCACGGTGCGCGGCCGGAGCCAGCTCAGCATCGAGAGCAGCCAGCGCCGCAGATCACCGACCAGGACCCGCGCCTGGATCTTCGGATCGCGCGAGCGCAGGGTCGCGACCGGAAACTCGACGGCGCCCGAGTGGAACACCAGACCGACGGCGTCCGACGTGCGCGGCGCGACCGGCGCGCGCGGCTTGGTCGAGATCCGACGCCGTACACGGGTGTATGCGAGCACGCGTTGCTTCATCCGCAGCGGCCGGGTGGGTAACCAGCCCGGGCTGATCACGTCTTGCCTCCCTCGAGGTCTGGTGCGGCTTCCCCGCGCTCCATGAAGGTACCGTTCTGCTGATAGGTCTTGCCACCGAGCCGGTTGAGCGCGACGCGCCCCTTCCATCCGAAGTAGCCTCGGCCGAACTGCACCATGTTCTTCGGATCGAGGAACGGGTTCTTGAGCTTTCCGATCTCGACGAGCGCGAGGACTTGCTCGGCCACGGAGACGGGACAGCCTTCGAGGCGGACGACCTCGCCGGCGATCTTGCTCTTCGCGCCCGCCAGCTTGACGAAGATGTCGGTCTGCGTCGCCGTATGCGGATCGAGCGTCGCGCGATCCTTGTAGATGTTCGGGATCGAGATGGGCTTGCCGTTGATGTCGCCCTTCCAGGTCGCACAGTCGCCGATGAACACGACCTTCTCGCCAGGCTTGGCCGGAATCACCCCGTCGTACGCGCCGAACACCACGTGCATGTGCGGCATCTTCTCGTCGGTAGCTTTGTCGAACTGGCGCAGGATCTCGATCGCTTCTTCGATCGCACCGGGGCAGCCGCCCCAGCAGTAGTCGCCGTGCTCGGGCTCTGGCGGCGGGCCGGCGTACGCCGAGATGTTCGTGCCCTCGAAGTATTTCTCGACGCGGATCAGGCCGACCTTGAAGCCCTTCGCGCGGACCTTCGCTTCCTCGAGGGTCACGTCGCCGGTGATCTGGATGCGCGCGAGGTCGGTCGTGCCGAAGCCGTGCTCCGCGGCGAGCCGGATGTGATCGACGGTCAACGGATCGACGTTGATGATCGCGCAGCACACCGCATCGAAGGCGACCTGGCTGTTGCCCATGATGATGAGGCCGAGATCGAACGGGGTCGGCGTCAGCATCCGGCCTTCACCCGCGGTGATGCCATCGATCGCGATGAACGACGGTTGGATGATGTGCTGGAGGTCGGCGATATTCTCGTTGAGCTTGTGATCGTGATCGATCAAGCGATGCCGATCGTCCTGGATGCCGATGTAGTTCTTCATCGAGAACGTCACCGTGGTCCACGGGTGTGCCTTGAACTTGGGACAGTTCACGAAGAAGTCGGCGCGCGCGACCGGTTCGGGCGTGAAGACGTAGTCGCGCAGCCGGTTCGGGTGCGTCAGCGCGATCTCTTTTTGCTGGGTCTCTTCGAAGTAGTAGCGGGGTAGCTTGAGGCGATCGAGCATCGCTTCCCAGCCAGACTCGCGAAACGCGACGCGACTCGGCACCGTGATGCCACAGCGTTCGCCTGCGGCGAGCTCGGTGATGTTCGAGCCGCCCGCATCCTGGAGCGCTCGCAACACGCCTTCGCCGAACTCGGGCCGGGTGTACGCGTACGGAAACTGCGGGCCCGCCGCGACGAGGTTGGGCTTGAGCAGCGTGCGTCCGTGGGGGGTCAGGCCGAGCTCTTCGAGGCCTTCGCGAATGATCCGCTGGATCTTCGCTGGGTCGTAGTCGCGACAACTACGAATGATCACCTTGGGGGCCGGGATCCTCATGCCGGGATCATAGCGCCGATCTTACCGACGCGTGGGAGCGCCGTCGCGATCGACCGGATCGGCCGCCGGGACGGGCGGCTGCATGGCCGCCTTCGCCGCCTCGGCATAGCCTAGCCAGTGGTCGGCGATGTTGAGCTCGTTCGTGATGACTCGCGTCCCGACTTCGAGTTTCTCGGAGGCTTCGTCGTTGAGCTTCGCCAGCTCGGCGAAGTTGCCCTCCTTGGCGGCGGCGTCGGCCTGCTTCTCGAGCTCGGACTTACCGTCGGCACCCTTCGAGACGAGGTTGCGCAGCTCGGCGAGCTGCTGGCCCGCCATCGTGATCGCCTTGTTCGCGGCTTCGCCGCCCGGGTACGCGATCCCGAGCTTGCCGCCGCGCTCGACGATCGCCCCACCGCGCGTGGTCAACGCGACCACGACGGGCTCGTAGTACGCACCGATCGCGGCCGTGTCGGCGCGAAGCGCCGGGAGGTCGTTCGGCTTCTCGCAACCAGCGACCGTGATTGCGACGAACAGGGGGAAGAGGCTGAGAAAACGCTGCACGTCGAAGAGATCGCAGGTTCGCGGCGCTAAGGCAAGGGCTCGGCGTCGTCGCTCCATGCGCTCCCGTGACCCTCGATCTCGTCGATATAGGAGAGGAACTGCGCGTAGTACGGATGATTGCCGAGGGTTGCGGAATCGGCCACGACGAGCAGGAACCTCTTGGCCCGGGTCAGGGCGACATTCATGCGCCGGGTGTTCGAGAGAAATCCGATCTCGCCCGAGTCGTTCGAGCGCACGAGATCCACGATCACCGCTTCCTTTTCGCGACCCTGAAAGCCGTCGACGGTGCCGACCTCGAGGCCTGCCGCGCGCTCGTGGCGCAGCAGGTCGCGCAACCGCCGGGCCTGCGCCGAGTAGGCCGCGATGATCGCGATGTCTCCCGCGGCCATGCCGCGCGAGATCAAGCGCCGCGCTTCGGCCGCGACGCGCTCCGCGTTGCCAGAGTTGAACGTGCTCGGATCGAGGTGAAACGTCGGCAGGTTCTGGTTCGAACCGCCGGGCTCGAAATCGGTCCGCTCCTCGAGCCAATCCTTGCCCGCCGTATCGATCAACCAGACCGCTGCGCTGCGCGCCGGATCATCGGCGATGCTGAGATCCGCGAGTGTACGATCGGCGACCTCGGCCGCCGCGACGAGCCGGCCCTCGTACATCGAGCGCGACGGGAACGTCATGATCTGGGTATTCATCCGGTGCTGCTGGGTGAGCATCACGGTCTCGGTCGCCGCCGCGAGCCGCTCGAAGATCGTGGTCGCGAGGACCGCCTCGACGCTCGGTCCACCGACGACAACCGGGCCGAGCTGGTGCGGATCGCCGGCAAGGACGGCGACCTTGGCGCGGCCCAAGGCGACGAGGGTCAGTGGATCGGGTGCTTGGGTCGCCTCGTCGAGCACGACGCAATCGAAGAGCTTCTCTCGGACCAGCGGATGGGTCGCGCCAACGCAGGTCGCGAGTACGACCTCGGCGCGCTCGACGATCGCGCGCTCGGCATTCGAGATCTCCCGATGGGCATCGCGATCGAGGGCGCGCGCTTCGCTCCACGCGCTGCGGACCTCGGCGCGTGCGGCGTGGACGTCGATGCGACTGCCCCGGGCGGCCTTCCCACCTCGGGACGCCATCGCGGTCTTGCGGATCGCGCGTGCCCGGTCACGCCATTCGCGCGCGAGATCGAACGTGCCATCGGCCTCGACCTGCGCATCGACCGTGAGCGCGACCAGGGCCGGCGAGACCCGCGCGGGGTGACCGAGGCGAACTGCCCGCACGCCCGTCTCGGCGAGTCGGATCCCGAGGTTGTCGACCGCCGTGTTCGACGGTGCACAGCACAGCACGCGCTCGCCGCGCGCGACGCGCTGGCGCACGATCTCGACGAGCGTGCGGGTCTTACCGGTACCGGGCGGCCCCCAGACCAGCGCGATATCGCCGCTGCGCAGCCCGGTGTCGACGGCGGCGAGCTGGCGCTCGTCG
>JANXOP010000077.1 GCA_025357755.1 Kofleriaceae bacterium
GCCGCCGAGCGCGAACGCAGCATCGCGATAATCGTCGCGCTTGTTCGCATCCGTGCGATAGGTCTTCAGCTGCTCGATCGTGATGCCCGTCGCAGCTCGCTCGGCATCGAGGTTGGCCATCTGGCTGTCGTAGTGGAACGCGAAGATCGTCGTCGTGATCGTACCCGCCGCGAGCACGCCAGTCGTGAGCGCCAACCACGGGACGAGCTTGCGACGCCCCGTGATCGCCATCGGCAAGGCGAACGCACGCTGCTCGCCGCGCCCGACCTCGATCTTCTTCTCGATCGGCACGCGTCCGCGATGCGTGATCGCGAGGGTGTGCGAACCGGCTGCCACCACCTGAACCGCGAGCGGTGCGAACCCGAGGGCGCGCCCGTCGAGCTCGATCAACGCGCCTTCCTCGGTCGTCACCGTGACGTGCGCGGGTAACGGCGCGAGCGTGACCTCGACGAGCTCCGTCGAGCCTTCGACGACCTGCCGGGTCTCCTGCGCCGAGACATAGCCCGATGCCGTGACCTGGATCGTGTGAGTGCCCGGCTTGCAGTCGATCGGCGCGAACAGCTCGATCGGCGCACCATCGAGCAAGGCCTTCGCGCCCGTCCCGGCGGTCGCCGGCATCGACGCGAGATCGGTCAAGGTGCTGCGCTGTTCCCCGGCGATCGAGACGCTCACCGCGATCCGCGTCTTGTCGCGCTGGACCTCGCCGATCTTCTCGCCACGCAACGTGAGCCGCTCGTACTCGCGCTGCATCTCGGCGATGCCATCGGAGGCATCGGCGACGCGACCTCCGGTCTTGACCGCATCGAGATAGATCCGATAGAGCTCGACCGCGCGCTTCACGAACTCCGGCTTCGGTGTGACGTAGTACTGGCGACGATAGGCCTGCGCCGCGGAGAACGCGATCTCCGGCAGTGGCAGGGCCTTGTACGCGAGCTCGAATTGTTCGGCGGCAGCTCCGAAGCTCTGCTGGCGATAGGCCGCTTCGCCGGCGGCAAAGTACTTCTCCGCGCCCGCGCGATCATCGGCAGACGCGAGCGAGCAGACCAGCAGGATCACGAGGGCGAGCTTCACAGGCCACCTCCGACGCATCCGGTCTCGTGGGTATCGCACTGGAACAAGATGTGAGCATCGAGTTTCGAGACCGCACCCGAGGCGAGCGAGTAGATGATGTCGTCGAGCCCATCGCCATTCACATCGCCTTCGCGCAAGCGAATGACCTGATCGAGCCCGGTATCGACGAGCTGGGTGTACACCCCCGGCGCGAGCGAATCGGTCGCCGCGTAGCGCGCATAGAGTTTCGTGGTCAGCGGAGCTCCGGTCTCGCAAGCGATCACGCGCTCTTCATGACCTGCGCCGTACTCGACGTTGTCGACCGTGTGCGTGCCGAGCTCGAGCTCGATCGCATCCATGCAGTACGCCGCCCCACCGGTCAGCGCACCGATCTCGAAGTCGTAGTCGATCGGGTTCGTGAGGTGCGGTTTGCCGTCCGCCGCCACGGTCAGGGTCCAGTCGAACATCGTCGCGGTGCTCTTGCCGGTGACGTGCGCGAGGGTCAGCTCGTAACCATCGGGCGAGCCGAACACGCGTGGTATCGTCACGTTGACCAGCCCCGCGAGCTCGTCCGCGGCATGCGCGTTATCGGGCTCGGCGAGCTCGGCGCAGCTGACCGGAGTGGGCTTGGTGGCTGCCGCGGTCGCGTAGACCATGCACTGGCTGAGCGCGCCCCCGTCGGCATCGCTGCGAATGCCGAGCACCACATCGCCGGCGGAATTTCCGGTACGAGCCACGCGCGAGAAGTGAGCATTGCTCGCACAGAACGCCTTGTCGACCACGCCGGGCAGGCTGCAGGCATCGAGCGGAGTATCGACGCTGGCGACAAAGTTGCCGTAACTCGTCGCCGACAACGCGACCGCGGTCGCAGTGCTGTCCGTCCCGAACTGCGCGTACGCGCCGAGCGTGCCGTTCGTGCCGTAGTTGCCGATGATCGCACCCTTGCCCGTGGTGCGCACCGACGTGTCCCCGGTCATGCCGAGCGTCGACAGGAAGATGTACGGCGCGGTGAGCTCGCGATTTGCCGAGCCGTACTCCGCGATCAGCAGCGCCGGGTCGTTCAGATCGGTCGGCGTATTACCGCCCTGCGCGATCACCAGGTCATCGTAGTGATCGAAGCCCACGGGGATCGATCCGTCGGTGAGCTGGATCGTCACGAGATCGTGCGGTTCCGAGAAGGCGCCAGCATCGGTCATCACGAAGCCGCCACTCGCCCCGCCCCAGGCGATCAGCAGTTCGGCAGAGGCATCACCTTCGAGGCCATCGACATTCCCGATCGCGATATCGCCATTGCCATCACCGTCGTAGTCCCCGACCGCGATCATCGCCGGAGTCCCGGTGGTCGACAGCTCGACATCCTCGAACTGCGGCGTGTTTGCCGTCGCGGGCAGCTGGAACAGCACCTCCACATCGGTGGTCGAGCTCGCGATCACCAGATCGGCAGCGCCGTCGTGATCGAGATCGCTCACCGCGGCATAGGTCCACGTCGCCTTCGTCGCCACCGTGACGAGAGTGGTCGTCGCGGGCTCGACGATGCCGGCGGTCGTGAGCACCATCGTCGGATTGCCCGTCGCCGCGAGCGTGAACGTCGCGAGCGGCGCGCCGATCAAGATCGTGGATGAGGTCGGAGCGATCGCGCAGGAGCCTGGAGCGCCGATGCCCGCGAACACCATCGTCTTGGACGTGTTGTTGACCGTCGCGACCGGGACGAGCAGATCGGGGCATGCGTTGCCGAGGATCTTCGCGAAGAAGGTCTCGCCATAGGGCGGCGGGTGGTAGCCGCTGAACGGCTGAATCAGCTGGAAGTTCGAGGTACCCACTTGCGCCACACAGATCGCTCCGTTGTTCAGCTGGAGCGGCAGCAGCAACCGGCCGAGATCGGAGTACGGGTGCAAGGTGCGTCCCGTCGGAGGGTTGTTCTCGTTGCGGTTGCAAGGCTTTGCGGGGGCGACCGTCGGATCGCCGAAGTCGTGCGGGAGGACGCCGAAGAGGTAGTTACTGCCGGCCGCGTTGAAGTCGACGTACGCGAGCAGTCCCGTGGTCGTCACGCCGATCTGTTCGTGCGTGAGCCCGCTATCGGTGCGCGCCGGAAATGGAATCGGCGATGGCGTGCCTGTCGTGGTCTCGAACGCGAACAAGCCGCCTGCGGTCGGAATCACGACATCGGTGCGCCCGTCGCCGGTCAGATCGCCAAAGCCCACTTGCCCGGTGCTCGCCGGCGCCGACGTCGTGAAGCTGCGCGTGAAGGGCGATTGCGCATCGCCGTAACGCACCACGAGCTGACCGTTACCGACGCCGACGGCATCCGCGAAGTGATCGCCATCGATGTCCGCGACCACGAACGTCGTGGTGTCGAAGGGTTCGACGATCTCGGCCTGCAGGGTGCCGGACGGTGCGTGGCACACCCCATCGACGCCGCACGCGCTCGTCCCTGGACACGCGTTCGCGGTCCCGATCACGCACGCGATCCGGCAGGTCTGCGTACACGTCGCGCTCGCGGGAGCATCGCAATCCTCGCCGGCCTCGAGGACGCCGTTTCCACACACGTTGTCGACGATCGAAGCGGTCTGGGTGCACGCCCCGAGACAGACAGAGACAACCCAAACGATGATTCGCATAGCTCTCCGTCGATCCTAGACCCAGCACCACTGCCGAAGATTAAGCGGGGCTACACGATCGTCTCGCGCGGTCGGTGATCGAGGTAATGGCGCGTGCGGTGCTCGTCGCGATCTCGCTGATGGGAACAACCACGGATGTAGGTGCACATCGCGCAGAGAGCCGCTTGATCTATCTCGAGCGCCACGGCGCCAGCCTGCGCCCGGGGAATAACGACGCGCGCGTGCAGACCTCGTCGGTCGTCACGCACGCCATCGACACCGCCGGCTGGGACGTCAGTGACGAGGACTGGGCGACGACGATGGAGTGCATGAGCGAGCTATGGGCTCGCTTCGACGTCGCATTCACCGATCGCGATCCGGGCAACGTGCCTCATATCGAAGCGCTGTTCGGTGGCTCCCCGACGGACTTCGGGCTCGCCTCGAATCTGACCGGTGTTTCGCCGTTCGCGAGCGACTGCGGCGTGATCGAGAATTCGATCGTCTTCACGTTCACCGACAAGCTGCCGAAAGATCCCCGGCGCGTTTGCGAGGTGATGTCGCAGGAGATCGGCCACAGCTACGGCCTCGATCACGAGCTCCTCGCGGTCGAGGTGATGAGCCAGCTGCCCTCCGGCCAGCTGCGCTCGTTTCAGGATCAGGAGGTCGCTTGCGGCGAGACCACCGCTCGTCCGTGCGGCAGCTCGACTGCACCGTGCCGTGCGACCCAGAACTCGGTCCAACTGCTTCGAGAGCGCCTCGGTGATTTCGGCGGCGACGACACCGCCCCCGCGATCATCGTGGCCTCACCAGCGCCGAACACGACCGTCGATCCCGGCTTCATGGTCTCGGTCGCAGCGAGCGACGATGTCGCGGTCGCCTCGCTGACGCTCTCGCTGTCGGGCACCCAGCTCGCGACGACCTCGAACCCGACGCTCGAGTGGGAGACCGACCCTACCCTCGCGCCCGGGCACTACACGTTTCGCGTCGAGGCGATCGACACGAACGGCAACCTGACTGACCGGGACATCGTCGTCGAAGTCGCGTCATCCGCGGGTTGCTCGGCGACCGGCCATTCCAGCCTCGGCATCGCGGTCGCGTTCGTGGCACTGCGTCGGCGTCGGCGAACTGCATACAGGTAGGCGAGCCTCCGTAGCTTGCTGTTCGATCGTCGACGGAGGACGATGGCACCAGTGCGATTTCCATACCTAATATTCATTCTCGGCGCGGCTGCCTGCGGCGACAATCTGCACGCGGGCGCTACATCTTCCGACGGATCGGTCGACTCGCCCTCGGTCGACGCACAAAAGCTCGCGGACTCGCTCGGCGATATCTGCACCGATACCGTCACGGTGATCCAGCCGATGAATCCTGGTGCGGATCCGACGTCGTATCCGGCGCCAGGGTGGTGGTCCGATGACACGCGGACGAACGGGACGGTCGCCATCGACAACGTGCTCGGTGTACCGGCGGGCTTCGGCTGCACGTCCGCGCACTTCACGACCGGCGATGCGGCGGGCACACCGCTCCAAGACAAAGCGCAGCTGATCAACTTCACGCAGACCGGCACCGCGCTCTCCACGATCAGCACGATCGGCTACTGGGCATATCGATCTTCGGCGTCGACGGGCGGCACGGCACCTCACCTCGCGCTCAATGTCACCGTCACCGGATCGACCGTGCTCCCGTCCGGGTTTGCCACGCTCGTGTACGAGCCGTACAACCAGAGCGGCGGCGAGACCGCGATCGTCAACGATACGTGGCAGCACTGGGATGCGACCGCGACCACACTCGGTGATGGCGTGTGGTGGACGAACAAGATCGCGAATCCACTTCCAGGCAGCCAGGCGAAGCCGCAGCCGTGGGCCGCGTTTCAAGTACTCTACTCGAACGCTGCGGTGCTCGGGTTCGGCTTCGATATCGGCTCGAACAACCCGCACATGATCGTCGCGGGCGACGGGCTCGTGTTCGGCGCGACGACGACTGACTTCTAAGCGAAGATAGAGGCTCCGGCGAGCACGCGCTTCCGCAGCGCGCTCGCATCGACCTCGCCATCGTCGATCAGGTCCGTGGCGAGCTCGGCAGGTACGCCGTTCCTGCGGACCAGCCACTCGCGCTGGTTGCGATCGTACAGCGCGACGACAGGCGCATCGACTGCGGTCGCGAGATCCTCGGGATCACTCTCGATCTGCAAGCCAGCGAGCGCGAAGATGCCTTCGGTCATCGGGCCGAACACGAGCTCCGAGGCGCGTACTGCTTTCTCGACCACGAGGACCGCATCGCCGAGGATGATCCGCTTGGCCTTGAGCGTGCCGCGCACGACGATGATCGAGCGATAGATCGAGCTGAGATCGAGCGTGCCGGTGACCGTGAGGCCCTGATCGAAGAGCAGGTACTCGGCATCGCCACCACGCGAGGCCCCGTCGAACGTCATCACGGTCGCAGGTCCGTCGATCAACTGGACCGCGTTGGTGTAGCCCGTGAACCACTTGTCACCGACGCGTTTGTCAGCCTCGCTCGCGCTGAGCGTGTTCGCGGTGGGCACGACCGCTGGCTTCGGGCTCGTGGGGGCCGCGAGGATCGCGGCGAGCTCGGCCTCGAGCTCGGCGTCCATGTCGATCTTCTTGAGCCGGATCGTCATGCCGCTCTTCGGCACGAGCGCGCTCGAATTGGATCGCCTCTTCGCCGCGGGCTGCTGCTTCGCCGCGGGCTGCTTCTTCACCGCGCGCTGCTTCTTCGCTGCGGGCTGCTTCTTTGCGCGAACCTTGGCCTTGGCCTTGGCCGCAGACTTCTTCTTCGCGACCGGCTTGGTCGCCTTCTTGGTTGGCTTGGCCATGGGCGTGCACTGTAACGCGTTCCTCGCGAATCCTAGTGCTGCTCGATCCACGCCGCGGTCTCGTCGGCGATCGTCTCCCAGCCCGGCTCGCGCATGAGGTAATGCGCATGGTTCGGATACTCGCGGTAATCGGCACCGAACTTCGTGGCCATCTTGCGATGGACCTTCGCAGGGACCAGCCGATCGTCCGTGCCACTCACGATCAAGCGAGGGCCGGAGAGTTTCTTCGCCGAGACCCCGATCGTCAGCGATTGGCGCGCTTGCGTACCCGGGGCGGTGCCCATCTTCGCAAAGGCGGCCTCCGCCTCGTCGGGCGGCAGATGATCGAGATCCGCCGCGAGCATCCTCCGCTTCGAGAGGATGAACGGCTTCCCCAGCAGCATCCGTGGAAAACACGGCAGCATGACCGCGAGCGTCTGGAGCGAGATCATGGAGACGGGCGGAGGCACCAGGTGAACGACCGCGGCGAGCGCCAGGGTCTCGCCAAGCTTCAGCGCGAGATGGCCCGAAAAGCTGTGCGTGACCAGCACCGGGTTCTCGAGCACGGCGAGCGCTGTCCGAACATCCTCTAGATGATCGGCGAACGTGATCTTGCCTCGATCAGGGACTGGCTTCGAAGCATGCTGACCACGCAGATCGATCGCGAAACACGCATGGCCACGCGCGGCGAAGCGTTCCATGAATCGATCCCACACCCACGCGCCACCCCACCAGCCGTGCACGAACAGGATCGGCCGCGGTTGCGACGCGGGGGACGTCGTCTCCAACCCCGTGAGCTCACCAAAACGCTCTGTCGCGCGAACCATCCGGCGACGGTACTACGTCGCACCTCTCGAAGTTCGCGCGCAGTACCGCGCGCCTTACTTCGTCTCGTTGCCCGCGCCCTGCACGCTGGTCGAGACGCCGGTGCCACCGGTAATCGTGAACACGACGCGACGGTTCTGCGAGCGGCCGTCCTTGGTACGGTTGTCCGCGATCGGAACCTCCGCGCCGAAACCCTTCGGCGTCAACCGATCCTGCGTGACGCCCTTCTTCACGAGGTAGGCGACGACCGCTTCGGCGCGGCGCTGCGATAGGCCCTTGTTGTAGGCCGCGTTGCCCTGGCTATCGGTGTGGCCTTCGACTTGGATCATCAGCGTCGGGTGCGACGCGAGGACACTCGCCACGTTGTCGAGCAGCTCGAACGAGCGGCTCTCGATCACGGCCTTGTCGGTCTTGAAGTAGACGCTCTGGATGATCTCGAGCTTGTCGTTGCTGATCTTCACGAGCTGCTTCTTCGCGCAGCCCGCGTTGTCGGCAGGACCCGCTTCGTCGGGACAGTTATCGAGGCGATCGATCACGCCATCGCCATCTCGGTCGGGCTCCGGGCAGCCCTTGTTGTCGGCCGGGCCGGCGACCATCGGACACGCGTCCGTCGCATCCGGCGTGCCGTCGGCGTCGTTGTCGAGATCGGGGCAGCCATCGCCATCCTCGAAGCCGTCCTTGTCTTCTGCTTCGTCGGGACACTTGTCGGTCGCATCCGGGATGCCGTCGCCATCCCGATCGGTGACGATCGGCGGCGCCACCTCGATCGGCTTCTCGATCGGGGGCGGCAGGGCTCTTGCTTCTTCATGTCGGGTGTCGCCGAGGCCGATGCGCACGCCGGCGAGGCCGCGCCAATCCGGCGTACCGTAGCCCTGGCGAAGGCCCGCACCGCCTGCCGCGAACAGCTGCGCCGAGCTCGTGACCCAGTAGGTCGCTCCGAGCAGGCCCTCGAGCGAGTTGTTGTTGAACTGCTCGAACGGCGAAGCCGCGGCGGTCGCGCCCGAGAAGGTCACGTCGATGCCGAGCGGCGGTCCGCCCGTGTCACCGAACTGGTAGCCGAGGCCGGCGTGTGCGAACAGCTCGTCGTCGACCACCTCGTTGAGGAACACGGCGCGCTTGCGCATGCGATAGCCCGCGTCGACGCCGAGGCGCCAACCCACCCAGCGCCGCGACACCGCGAGCTCGGGCGCGAAGCCGAAGCCGCTGTCGTCGAAGTACGCATCGGAGCTACTGCGCGTCGGAATCGTCACCGCCGGAATGATCGCGATGCTGACGCCTGCCTGCGCCTGGCGCACGAGCGTGAGCTTCGGGATCAAGCGCAGGTTGCTCGTCCCGAAGCTCGAGAGTGATGCGAGCCCCATCGGCGCGACCGCGGTGTTCGAGGCCGGCCGATCCTGATCGAGCACGAGCGGCAGATCCAATCCGATCTGGAGCCACCGCCTCGGCGACACCGAGACCGAGAGGCTGCCACCCATCCTTCGATGAACGAGCTCGCCGGTTCGGTTCGTCGTCGAACCGCTGTAGACCACGAGCGGATCGTCGGCGTAGCCGAGCCACAGCGCGGCATCGACCGCCATATTGCCGCGCGACTCCGCCCACTCGACATCGAACAGGCCTTCGCGATCGGAGGAGATCCGGAACCGCTCGACGCCGAAGTTCGCCGGCTCCATCGCGGGCTGCGCCGAGGCCATCCGCACCGCCCCAGCGATCACGACGATCGCGACTGCCTTGCGGCGGCGCAACAGCGCCGCACCGATCATCAGCATCGCGACGAGCGCGCCGTTGCCACCACCACCCGCATCACAGCCGCCACCGGAGACGCCGATATCGTCGTTGAACCCGTTGCCGTCCTTGTCGGGGTCGCAGGCATCGCCGATGCCGTCGTGATCTTGATCCGCCTGTGACGGATTTGCGACCAGCGGACAGTTATCGGTGGCATCCGGGATGCCATCACCATCGGTATCGACGAGCACGTCGTCCGCTGGGTTATTCGGGTCGCGCTCGCCCGGATCGATCTTGCCATCGTGGTTCGTATCTTCGTCGCCGTCCTTCACGCCACCGTGATCGGTATCTGGGTTCAAGGGGCCTGTGGTCGTGGTCGGATCCGCGTCCGCGATGAAGTGGCCCTTCGAGAGATCGGTATCCGGGTCGGGCACCGTGATGCCGAGCTCGGTGCCATCGAACAGACCATCGTTGTCGCTATCCGGATCGAGCACGTTGATGAGACCGTCGCCGTCGGTGTCGTCGCGGAAGTTTGGCTCGGCGCCATCGATCACGCCGTCGTCGTCAGAGTCCGCATCGTTGGGGTTCGAACCGATCATGATCTCGAGCGCATCCGGCAGGCCATCGCCATCGGTATCGAGCGAAGTCAGGTCATCGGACTTGAGGTTCGGATCGAGCTCGCCCGGATCGATCCGCCCGTTGCGGTTAAAGTCCTCGGCGCCATCCTTGATGCCACCGTGATCGGTGTCGGGGTTCAGGACCTTGGTGTGCGTGGTCGGGTCGGCGTCCGCGATGAAGTGGTTCGCGGCGAGGTCGGTGCCCGACGAAGGCATCGTGATGCCCGCCTCGGTGCCATCGAACAGGCCGTCGTTGTCGCTGTCCGGATCGAGCGGATTGATCAAGCCGTCGCCATCGGTGTCATCGCTCCAGTTCGGCTCGTTGCCGTCGATCACGCCATCATCGTCGCTATCCGGATCATTCGGGTTCGTGCCGATCGCGAGCTCGACCGCATCGGGCAGGCCGTCGTGATCGGTATCGAGGAGCGAGCTGTCGTCTGCGGCCTTGTTCGGATCGCCCTCGCCGGGTTCGACCTTGCCGTCGCGGTTCGTATCCTCGGCACCGTCGTGGATGCCGCCGTGATCGGTATCGGGGTTCAAGGGGCCGGTCCTGGTCGAAGGATCCGCATCTGCCTTGAAGTGGTGCTTCGAGACATCCGTATCGGCGTTCGGCACCGTGATACCGAGCTCGGTGCCATCGAAGAGCCCGTCGTCGTCGCTATCCGGATCGAGCGCGTTGATCAGGCCGTCGCCATCGGAGTCATCGCTCCAGTTCGGCTCCTTGCCATCGATCACGCCGTCGTCATCGGAGTCCGCATCGTTGGGGTTCGTGCCGAGCGCGAGCTCCACGGCGTCCGGAAGGCCGTCATGGTCGGTATCGACGGCGTTGACGTCATCGGCCTTCACGAGCGGGTTCAGCTCGCCTGGATCCACCTTGCCGTTGCGATTCGTATCCTCGGCACCGTCCATCACGCCGCCGTGATCCGTGTCTGGGTTCAGCACGCCGGTCTTCGTTGCCGGATCGGCATCCGCCACGAAGTGGCCCTTCGTGACGTCCGTGCCTGCACCCGCCACGGTGACACCGGTCTCGGTGCCATCGAAGAGGCCGTCGTTGTCGCTATCCGGATCGAGGACGTTGATCAGGCCGTCGCCGTCGGTGTCGTCGGCCCAGTTCGCTTCGGCGCCATCGGGGATGCCGTCGTCGTCGGTATCCGGATCGTTCGGGTTCGAACCGATCAGGATCTCGGTCGCATCCGGCAGGCCATCACCATCGGTATCGGTCGCCGCGTTGGCATCGTCGGCAGCATTTTTCGGATCGCGCTCGCCGGCATCGACCTTGCCGTTACGGTTCGTGTCCTCGACGCCGTCACGCACGCCACCGTGATCCGTGTCCGGATCGAGCGGGTTCGTCGTGGTCGTCGGATCCGCATCCGCGATGAAGTGATGCTTCGACAGATCGGTCGAGGCATCTGGCGTCGTCACGCCCATCTCGGTCCCGTCGTAGAGGCCGTCGTTGTCACTGTCCGGATCGAGCGCATTGATCAGACCATCGCCATCGCTGTCGACGCCCGGTGCGGGCTCCGCGCCGTCGAGCACACCGTCGTCATCGGAATCCGCATCGTTCGGATCCGTGCCGATCTGGAGCTCGTACGCATCTGGCAGCCCGTCGCCATCGGTGTCGACGCCGACCGTCACGCTCACGGTGGTCGAAGCCGTGCCGCCGTGACCATCGCTGATCGAGTACGTGAAGGTCGCGGTGCCGGTGAAGCCATTGGCGGGCACGTAGTGGATCGTGCCGTTCGGGTTGATCGTCGCCGTGCCGCTCGTTGGCGTGCTGACCGCGGTCACGGTCAGCGGGTCGCCCTCGACATCGGTATCGTTCGCGAGTACGGGGATATCGATCGGCAAGGTTGCCGTGCCCGCACTGTCGGGCACCGCGACCGGTGGATCGTTGACCGGCGTGATCGTGACCGTGACGGTCGCCGTCGAGGTCTGACCATCATTGTCGGTGATCGTGTAGGTGAAAGAATCACTGCCGTTGTAGTTCGGGTCCGGCGTGTACGTGATCGTGTTGCCGGCGTTGACCACGGCGGTGCCGTGCGGCGGATCGCTCGCCACCAGCGTGATTGGCCCATCGCCAAGCCCTGTGTCGTTCGCCAGCACCGAGACGATCTTCGCGGTGTCCTCCAGCGTGGTGGTCGTATCGGCATTGGCGACCGGTGTCGCATTGACGCGCCAGGTGTACGAAGCCGGCGTTGCATCGACGTTGCCCGCCGGATCGGTCGCGCGGACCTGGAACGTGTGCGTGCCTAGCGCGAGCACCGGCGTCGTGAACGGACCGGTGCACGTGGCAAAGGCGCCCGCGTCGAGCTTGCACTCGAAGGTCGAGCCGGTCTGCGTCGCGGTGAAATCGAACTGCGGCTGAGTCGCGTCCGACGGATCGGTCGGCTTCGTCGTGATCGTCGTATCCGGCGGCGCCGTATCGCGCGTGGTAGTCGCCGTCGTGCTGGTCACGGTCTTCGAGGTCACGCCGACCGAGTACGTCATCGTCGCGGTGTTCGCGTACCCGCCGTCGACCGTTGCACCGACCGTCACGGTCACACTGCCGGAGCCGCCTGCCGCGATGTTGCCAACCGACCACGACACGGTGCCCGAGCTGTTCGTACCTCCGCCTGTCGAGCTGACGTACGTGGTTCCCGTGGGAATCGTGTCGCTGATGGTCGCTGCGTTCGCGACACCCGTACCCGTGTTCGTGTACGCGATCGTGTAGGTGAACTGGTTCAGCTTCGTAGCCGGCGTGTTCGAGGTCTTCGTCACCACGAGTTTCGGCTGCCCCGTCGCATCCGAGCACCCGGACTCGAACAAGCTGTCGAACATGACCTTCACGCCGTTGGTCAGCGGGTTCGCCGAGAGCGGCGTCGCCGTCGAGTAGTCGTGACCGGTGAGGTACGTGACCTTTCCGTTGGTCGCGACACCATCCATGTTGCCGGTCATCCACATGATCTTGCCGGTCGCCGCGTTGGTCTGACTCACCAGCGTGCGCGTCGTGCTCTTGAACGTCGAACCGGTCGCGAGGCCGATCGAATCGACCGCACCGGTATCGGATTGCAGCGCGCCGTCGACCTGGGTCAGCGGGTCCGTCGGCGCCTGGATCGTGAGCGGGGTCGGTGCGGTGCCGTCGTCGACGATGCCCGCTGTCGTCAAGAACAAGCCACCAGCGGCGTTCTCGAACGTGGCGGTTGCCTGACACTGCATGAACGCGTGGTTCGTTGCGCCGAGCGCGAGCCAGCTCCGCACCTCGGCCACCACCTCGGGCGTCTGTGCCGTCGCGTTGTAGTGCATCGAGGTCAGGTGGCAGTACTTCGTCGTGCCGTCGCTGTTGCGCAACGCGCCGTCGGCGTGGCTGGTCGTGGTCGCCCCTGCGACCGCCGCTTCGGTCAGAATATCTGGCGAGGTCGTCGCCCACGGGTTGTTCGCCGAATCGGTGATTCCGGCCGCGTTGAAGTTCGCGATCGCGATCGATTCGAAGCCGTCCTGGAGCATCGCGATACGCGGCGCGGCGGTCAGCGTCTTGTTGATGTTCGCGGTGAACGCGCCCGTAACGTCGTGCACGACCGTGACCGTGTCGGAGGCGAGCCACGCATCGATGATCGGCAACGCGGCCGCGCGATCCGCCGAATCGATGATGAACGGACCGCCGCGATAGTTGATCGGCAGCGCGAGCGCGGTGCCGGTCTCGCGATTCTTCACGCTCGCCGGTGCGGTCACCGTGAAGTCGTTGCCGAAAGCGGCCTTCGTGTTCGAGATCGCCCACTGCACGGGGATGTTGTTGCGCAGCAGTTGATAGACGAGACCGTACGCGCGCAGCGCGCCCGCATCCTGCGACGTCGTGTCGAGCGGGATGATGAGACTTCCAGTCGCGAAGTTTCCGGTCACCGCAGAGGTGACGCTCGACGTTTTCGGACCGTCGTCGGTCTCGTCGTCGTTGCCGGCGCCGCAGCCGGCCACTGCCAGCCCTACCGAGAGCCATAAGAGAAGTAGTCTAGACATGAGTCAGCCACGGTTACACAGCTCGCCATGACGAGTCTGTTTGCGCTGGGGAATTCGAGGGGTACAGCTCGATAATTCGACCGTGTGACCGACGGACTTTAGCGACCTCACGGAGCACTCACGCACAACGAGTCGGTTAGCGCGGGCGCCAGCGCTTCCACACGGCGGTCGCTGTCGCACGCGGTTTGCCATCCCAGATCAGCGACGCGGTCGCGGTCATCTCGGACTCCGAGGCCGCGAGCACACTCGCCACGAGCGACACTTCTTCCTTCAGCGGCGCTGGGCGCAGGAACTTCACGTCGAGTCCGGCGGTCACGTATGGCAGCGGTGCGGTGCCGAGCGGAGGCCAACCGCGACGAGCGGCCTCGAGCGTGACCGCGGCCGCGCTATGGCAATCGAGCAGCGTCGAGATGATGCCGCCGTTCAAGAAGCCGAGGCCGTTGTCGTGCTCGGGCCACGGCAGGAACGTCGCGGTGACTTCCTCGCCAGTCTCGTAGCTGCGCAGCTTGAGGCCCTTCGCGTTTCCGTGACCGCAGCCAAAACACGGCAGGTCGGGGAACAGGCGCTCTTGGATGCTCTGCATGCGCTGACTCTAACCGAACAAGCGGCGCCACCACGAGCGTGGACGCTCCGGCAAAGGCGATGGATCCGGCGCGCGCTCGAAGCCTAAACCATTGGCAACGAGCTCGCGCGATGTCTCGCGCACGCTCGCCCGCAACGCCGCGGCTTGATTCGCCGGCAGGTGCTTCGCGTACCACCGGATGGTCTCCGCGTCGTAGCCGCGAACTTGCAGCTGACTGCCGAGCATGAACGCCATCGCCTCGCCGGCGAGATAGCCCTGGCGCTTGTGCGAGTACGAGCTGCCGAGGTTCGCGTGATGCTGCGTCATGAAACGAGCGCTCGCCGTGGTCGTGAGCACGCCGAAGCCGAGATAGATCGTGGTCACGTCGGTAAGCTTCTCCTCGATCTCGCGATCGCGATGCTCGAGCCGATACGTGCGACGAAATGCGTGTGCGATCTCGTGCGCCATCGCGCCGACGAGGCCGCCCGGATCGCCGAGCTGATCGGTCTCGGCGCCGAACTGGCAGCGCCCGTTGCGGATGCCGGCGAACCACGCGGCGGCGCCGGCGTGCGAGGTCGCCGAGGCGCGACCGTCGAGCCCGACCTCGCGCACGTCGGTCTCGCCCGTGAACATCTCGACATCGACTTCGAGCTGCGGCAGGCCCGCGTACGCCAGCAGGCGCTTCGCGAGCCGCTGCACGCCGGCGGCATCGGGCGTCCAGCGATCCGGAAAGCACGCATCGTCAGGCAACAAAATCGGCGCGGTCAAGAACGGCGCCTCACCTCGCGCCGTGATCACGGTCGCGAGCGCGGACCACAACCATTCCCGTTCGAGCGGGCTCGGGGGCTGAGCCACTAGCTAGCTAGCTAGCTAGCTAGCTAGATGCTGTACGTGGGGTGCTGCGGCCAACCTTCGGGCGAGTCTTCCCACTCTTCCTGGCGACCGTAGGCGACCAGATCCTGGATGCTGTGCACGAACAGCAGGTGATCGACGCCGCGGCCCGTAGTATTCCACGTGCGATAGACCTTGTCGTCATCGCACAGGAACGAGGTCAGCTTGAAGTAGGGCGAATCGCACGCCTTCGCGAAATCGGTGCCGTGCGACGAGTAGAACGTCATCGTCCAGCCCATCTTCTTCTTGTAGGCCTCGATCTGCGCGAGCGGCATGTTCGAGATGTGCGCCCACGCGATGCCGCGTTGATCGAGGAGCTCGAGCGCGTGTGCCGGCACATTGTTCGAGAAGCCCGTGCAGCCCGGGCAGAACTTATCCGGGCCGAGGTCCATGAACTGATACACGACAAGCTCGCGATGGCCGTTGAAGAGATCGAGCAGCGTCTTCTTGCCGGTCGGCGCATCGAACGCGAAGCGGGTGTCGAACTCGACCATCGGCAGGCGACGCCGCCGTGCCGCGACCGCGTCATTCGCGCGTGTCACTTCTTTTTCTGCGAGAAGCAGCTCGTCGCGTTCCTTCTGCCATTCCGCGGCGGAAACGATTTTGGGCTGGTTCATCCACGCAGCTTGCCCTATCCACGGAACACTGTCGGTGGATGGCGCCGACGAAAAAGCCCGTGGCGAAGAAGCTCGGCCCATCACCGGTGTTGCTCGAGCTCGCAACCACCCTGCTCGCGCTCGATGTCGGGACGACCAGCCTCGGCGACGTTCGCTGGGCCGCGCTCGTCACGGCCGATTGCATGCGGCAGCTCCTGCACCTCGAGGCCAACGGTTGTTCCCTCAGCGACGCCGCGATCAGCGCGCTCGTCGCGTCGCCTCTCGCGCGCCTGGTCACGCTCGATCTGTCGAGCAACAAGCTGACCGATGGAGCGCTGGCCGAGCTCGCGAGCTGGCCGGGTCTCGAGCACGTCACGCACCTACGGCTTGGCAACAACCGCAAGGTGACCAAGGCTGGACTCGGTGCGCTCGCGAAGTCCTCGCAGTTCCAGCCCGCGCAGCTCGATGTCGGCAAGCTCGCCGATCCGGAGACGCTCCTCGAGCTCCGCGAACGTTTCGGCGCGCATACGGTGATCGCGAGCTAGTTCGAAGCATGCAAGCCACCCACTCTCGAGGTCAGCAACATCGGCCTACGACCACCCGTGCACCGCAGACCGGATCGCCGCCCACTTCGCCGCGCGTTAGGGCAGCGGCTTCGTCGCGATATAGATGTTGCTCGCGTCGTCGCGCGAGCTCGAAAGGTACAGCCGGCAACCATCCGGGGAGATCCAGTTCGGTGTATCGAGACTCGCCGAGCTGACCTCCGTCACGGGGCTCGCCGATCCGAACGGCTCGGCTACCGAGCTGCGACGCGCCACATAGATATCGTAGTCTCCGAGACCGCCCGGCCGATCCGAACGAAAATAGATCGCGAGCCCGTCGCTGCTCGGCGCTGCGGCGCCGCTATCGGTGCCAGCCAGATCGAGCTCGCTCTCGAGCGTCGCCGCACCGAACGACGCCCCCGTGTGCGACGCGTGATAGATCGAAAAATTACCAGCGACGTTCGACGTGAACCAAAATTGATCGCTCGCGTCCTGAAATAACGGATGATAGTCGGTCGCCGCCGTGTTGAACGCCGCGATCGGGCCGACGACCGTGAACTTGGTACCGTCGTACGTCGCATACCAGAGGTCGTCACTCCCGACATTGGGTACTCGGCTGCTGGTGAACGCCAGGATCGTGCCGTCGGGCGAGAGCGAAGGCTCCTTCTCGACCGCCGTGCTCGCGAGCTCGTCGACGTGGGTCACCGTCCACGCGGCGGTGAGGTCCGGGCGTGTTGCGCGATAGATGTCGTAGTCACTGTTCGTGCGATTCGAATAGAAATACGCGGTGAGCTCGTCGTGCGTCGGCACGAAGGTCGAGTCGTACGCCACCGGATCGTTAACGCCCGCGACTTGCACGGGCATACCGAAAGGCGTCGTCGGGCTGCACATCACTTGTGCTGCGGCATCCGGCCCTGCGTCGAGCGAACCGTCGCGCACGAGCGAACCATCGCGCAGCTCCGCGAAATCGGCGCGACCGCAGCCGAGCACGAGGAACAACAGCGCGACTCGCACCCACCTAGTGTAGCCCTGCTAGAGTGACCCTGGCGAACCCGTGGCCACGCTCAAGAAGCTACCGATCGAGAAGCGCAGGGGCATCGAGACCTTGGCCGCGATCGGGCGCAACAAGTTGAGCCGCTTCACCGACGAAGAGTTTGCCGCTGCGGCGAATCACCCCGAGATCCAGATGGTCTGGCTGCGGAACCAAGCGATCACCCGGCTGCCTCCGTTCGTCGCGCCGGTCGAGATGAACCTCGGTGGCATGTCGAAGCTGATCTCGCTCGCGGGCATCGAGAGGATGGTGTCGCTGCGCACGCTGCGGATCGATAGCGCGCTCGTCGGCGAACCCCGAACGTTTACCCACCTCGCCGAGTTGCCCGAGCTCGTCGAGCTCACGATCCACACGGATGGCGTCACGCAGTTACCTCGAACGATCGCAACGCTGCCGAGCCTCATCAAGATCACGCTCGTGTGTGCGAAGGGCTTCGATCTCGAGCACGCGTGCGCCCTGCTCGCGAAGATCACCTCGATCCGCGCCGCGACGTTCGAGCGCCTCGAGGGTGCAATTCCTGCGGCGATCGGCACGTTGACCGGCCTCCAGCGATTGGAGGTTGCCGAACGTACCGCGACGTCCCTGCCCTCGACGATCGGTGCGCTGAAGCAGCTCACGTCGCTGAAGCTGGAGGGCAACAAGATCAAGGCCCTCCCCGATGAACTGTGGAGCTGCACCGCGCTCGAGCACCTCGGCCTTCGCTACAACCCACTCAAGCTTCTGTCGCCCAAGATCGGGCAGCTGACCTCGCTACGCGTGCTCGACCTCCTCGGCACGTACATCCACGAGCTCCCCGAGGAGCTCGGCGAGCACGCCACGCTGCGCGACCTGCGCCTCCCGAAGGGCATCAAGCACATTCCACCCGGGGTCTACGCGCTGAAACTCGACCACGTGATCGGGCCCACCGCCGAGAAGTTCACACTGCGCGAGGTCGAGACGCCCGAGGATTCCGAGATGCGCTACGAGGACCCGTCCCGGCTCCCCGCGAGCTTCGGCGCCGTACGTTCGCTCGCGCTTGCGTGGGACGTGAAGACTCCGGCGATCACGCAGCTCGCGCGCTGCAGCGAGCTACGCAAGCTCGAGCTCGCCGTGACGGATCTCTCGACCGTCGTGCCGCACCTCCCGCCACAGCTCGTCGAGCTTCACATCACCGGTCGCGGTCATACCGTCGACCACCTCCCACCCTTGCTGGACCTCGAAGTACTCGAGGTCAGCGCGGGCACGTACGGCTCGCTCGCATGCGGTTATCCGAAGCTACGCCAGCTGTTCCTGTACGGCAACGGTACGCCGACGGAACTCGAACAGACCGTACTCGAGCGGCTGTTCCTCGTCGATGCTTCGATGCCCGATGTCGGCTCCCTCGCGAAGCTGCCTCTGACCTCGATCTCGTTGCGGCGCGTGAAGCACCTCGACCTCGCAGCTCTGTGCGTGGCGCTGGCCGGCAAGCACCTCGACAGACTCGACCTCTGGAATTCCAAGGTTCGCACGCTGCCGCGTGCGATCGCGCGGGTCGCGATCAAGGAGCTCGACCTCAGCGACAACCCGATCAAGACCCTGCCGGTAGTGGTCGGCGCGATCGACGGTCTCGAGCGGATCCTCTTGCCCCTGATCGACCTCGATAAATCGATCCTGCCGGGTCGCTGGAAGACCACCAAGCGCGGCGGCCAGATGACACTCACCCGCACCGACTAGAGATCGTCAGTGCGCCCGAGCGGCGGAATCAACACCGGCATGATGGTGTGTTCGTCGAGATCGATCGCCGTCGGTGCGCGCCCGCACTCCCATGCGGTCACGTTCGCGTGCACGGTGCCATCGAGCTCCCAGAGCCCGCCGTCCTGATGGATACGCCCGAACAAATGTAGTCGCGGTCGCACGACCGCGATGCGCGCGCTAAGGTCCGCGAGCCACCCGGAGCGCGAGCCGCAGGTCGAGTGGATCCGCGATCCGGCATGGGACATCGTGGAGCGCTACTCGTAGTCACGTCGGCGACACGGCCTTGGCATCGTGCGCGCCACTCGATGCAGCCTCCGGCAATATGGGCGCGCGCCTGACACGTGCGTCGTGAAGCCGCTGATGACCGGCGACGGCGTCTGCTGCAAGAACTGACTACGTGCTCGAGGTCGACGTTCCCGTACCGACCTCGCCATCGGAGTTGTAGCCCCAGCACGCGACGCGGCCTGCCGAGAGCGCACCCGTGGCCGTAGCTGAGGGCGAGCGTGGTGACCGCACGCGACGGTTTCAAGTATCATCTACCAGGCGTCGCTTCGCGGTCGGCGCCGAAACCAAAGGGGAGAATAGCTATGAAGTATCTCGTCGTCGCGTTCGGGCTCGCTGGTTGCGGGTCGCTCGCGAGTAAGCCAGTCAACGATCCTGAGGTACAGCTCACGCCCCCGACCTCGGTCGCGGGATCGGTGCCGATCACCGTCGCGATCGGGTCGTACGAGAACCTCTGCGAATTTCGCATGTGGCCCGCGAACGAGCCGGATCCGCGGACGAACTGGGTCGCGCGCGATCGACCGTTGCGCCACGGCTGGGGCGCTCACTTCAACCTGAAGGCTGGGGCGTACAAGCTCGCCGTAACTGACTGCAAGGGTGCCCAGCAGCACGCGCGGGCGACGATCGCGCGCGACACGGTCATCGATGTGACCTACGCCGAGTTCTTCAAGAAATTCGACGAGCGCGAGCACATCGCGGTGATCTATCCATCGCCGGACGACGTCGCGCACCCGGAGAAGTACGGCTACGCGCGTCACGGGTCGCAGGGCGACGTCGAACCCGGACCGGCTGCCGAAGAAGAGCCGCCCGCCGAGGAGCCCGCGGGCGACGAGCCACGCACGAACTGCGTGCCCACCGGCGGGGCGGTGAGCCGGAGCACGCCATGCTGTCACAACGGGCAGAACGGCGTAGGCGTCGGCGCGACGTGCGCGTAGGAGCCCTCCCTCCGGTTCGAACTCGCTTGCAGCCTCGACGCGCGCCGAGAAGATCGGCTGGCGAAGCACGACTTCGATGCGTTTTATGGCGACCGTCTGCCGCGGGCACGTACGGCTCGCTCGCGTGCGGCTATCCAAAGCTGCGCCAGCTGTTCCTGTACGGCAACGGCACGCCTTTGCTTGCATCGCTGTTTTGCCAGCGTGCGTCGGCGGGATGAGCACGGGCATCATGATGCCGGTCGGCCGATCACAGCAGCCGACCGCGGCTGCTGCGACAACACCGTCGGTGAGTGGAAGCACGCCGAATGGCGTCGAGCTTCACATGTTTTCCGCGACCAAGCCCTCGGGCCTTCTACCGAACGCGATCGGCTACTCGCTCCAGCCGGGAGCAGCCGCGTCCGAACCGGCCGCACCGAGTCGCGATCGTCACGAGTGTCACCAGCCGCGCGACCGGCTGCTCTCGCGCGATCAAAGCCGCATGACCGCCACCTTGCGAGTGACCGACCGAGATGAGCTTGCCCCAGCGCAACACGCCCGCCGGATTTGTCGTGGGATCTACCGATGCGTCGAAGTGTTGATCCCATCCAGCGCCCGGCTGCGAGGCGGCAAGATACTTCAGCACGAGTGCGGTGCGACCATAGTAGCAAGCAAGCATCGCTGTTCGAGCATGAGATGCCGAGCACCTCGATCGCTCGCATACGAGATAGCGAGCACGTAATCGTGCGCATCGAGGCCTCCTGCCGAGCAGACGTTCACCATCGATTCGAGCTTGCCTCAGCGTGGTTGGCGAGTCGACGAGTCGAGTGCGCCGCGAACCCACGCGCGTCGGCGTCAATGTGTCCAGCGCAGCGCGCCGGTCTTGCGATCGTAGGCCTGCAGGTGATTGCGCGCGACCCAGATGGCCGTGGGTCCGAGGCTGAGGCTCGGTGTTGCGAAGCTGGGGTCCGTGCTCTGGATGTGCGTCTCGAATAACCGCGTCCCAGTTACGCGATCGAACGCGACGATTACCGGCGCTTGATTGTCACCCTCGAGCCCGTACGCCGTCACGATCATCGTCGCGTCGTAGGCGGGTCGCTGAAAGCTCAGGCGTTTGCTCGCCATCGGATCTTTGCTCGCGAGCTCGGTCTTCCACTTCACATGCCGGTGCTCGTCGATCACCGCGAGCATCGGAATTTCGGTCCCCGGGGATTTGTAGCCGCTGACGATAAGCGAGCTGCCTTCGCCTTCCACCTCTTCGCGTTGCATGCCTGGAAGCTCCAGGTTCCAAAAACGATCGTCGGTGGGCGGCGGCTCCGTCGAAGCCACGGCGAGGCACTTCGCTTTGTTCTTGACCGGTGTAGCTCCACCGGTCGCCAGCTCGACCGACACCGCCATCTCGTCCTTCGTCACGACCTTGATGAAGCCATCGCGGTCAGCGCAGAAGGACTTGACGACCTCGGTCGGTGTGACGGCCCATTGCCGCCTGCCCGTCTTCGCGTCGTAGGCCTCGAGCCGAGGGCGAGTATCCATCGCGCCGTAGACGACGTGGCCGTCGATCAACGCGAGCACCGCGCGGTACGTCGTGATGTACGGACCGAGCGATGGCGTTTCCCACAGCGTCTTTCCGGTACGCCCCGACACCGCGCACAGGCGCATCTCGTCACGGTCGCCGACGCTACGCGTGAAGCCGATCGCATCTTCGGTGCCGTCGCCATCGAGGTCGGTGATCAGCGGATGGAAGCTCTGCCACAACGTCTCGATGCGCGGGGCGGGTATCGCCGGAGGCTTCGCCACCACGTTCATGGGCGTCGTGCGCGGCTTCGAGCGCACCGCCATGCACTGCGCGGTCCCCATCCCACACGCGGCGATCGCGAGCGCCACGAGGATCAGGAGCGTATTGGACCGGTGCTGGACCGCGATCGGTTGCGGCTGTCGCCCTTGGATCGGCGGCATCACGATCGGCCGCTGGAGTATCTGCGTCCGCCGTTGCACCCGCGACTCGGTGCCGCAGTAACCACACAGCACGATGTCGCCACTCGCTTGGGTGGTCGCACCGCACTCGGGACACTTCACACGTATGCCGACGACATCCGACATCGGTGCCGATCCTACATGGTCGCGGAGGTCCAGCGCCTGCGAAGAGTGAATCCGCGAGAGGGAGGTCGGGCTTCTGGGCGTCAGACCGCGAGCGGCGACCGAGCGAGCGAATTCGTGGCAATCACGGGACCCATCGCTGGACGAAGCCCTCACCGTATCCGTTTCGGTCCGGCGCTGCGTAGGTCGCCGCAAGCGACTGGTAAGCGCCCACCAGCGTGACGCTGTCTCCGGACCGAGCAAGGTCGTACACGTCGAGTCCGCCGGCGTCGAGCCCGTGCGTCGTCGTCCATTCGACGTCGCCGCTCGGCAGCACGACCTTTGCAACGAACCCACCAGCGGCTTCGCTGTACCAGAACGCGCGATCGTTACTGATCTCGACCGTCATCGTATGAGGCGGATGCTGAAAGCCGGAGCTCGTGGGCACCGCGAGATCGAGTGCGATCGTCGGTGCACCGCTGGCGACCCGGCGAAACGAGATCTGGCTCGTCGTCGACGATGTACTGATTACGTCCCCGTTCGTCATTAGCGCGAACTTCACCGAATCACGATGAGGTGCGATGTTGGGCACCGTCGCCTCCGGCGTACCGTCGAGCCCGAACGTGGCAAGGTCCGCGCCGCCGTCTTGATTCGCGACAGAAACCACCAGCTTGGCCGGCGCTCGCGCGATCTGATCGAGCGACGCCGCGCCCGAGACATTCGTCCAGTTGGCATTCGTGCCGTACGCATAGACCGTGGTTCCGTTCAACGGCCCGACGGAAGCGAACAGGTCGTTGGTCGTCACGATGCGCCGCTGGAAATAGTACGGATCGGTGAAGTACACGGACGGCTCGATCGGACCGAGGTTGCCGGCGCCGACGAAATAGCCGTCGCTACCGAGAACCCAGATGCTGTGCTGCTCGCTGCTCCGAATCATGACTCGGTCATTCGAATCGATCGAGAGCTCGCTCCCCTCGTACCCGGGGTGGCACCAGACCGTGTGGCCTTGCGGATCCAGCTTGATGACGGCAGCGTCTTCGCTGAAGAACGGCTCGGTCACGATCACGAGGTTGCCGGCACTGTCATAGGCGACCGCACTCGCAGCTGGGTTCTCGAGGTCGCGCGTCCACGCGACATGCGGGTCGTGCGGGAACATCACCGACGCACTCGTCGACCCGCCCGGCGGTACCGAACACTGCGTGGCACCGGAGCACGCACCGGTGATCTGCGCGACGGTCGTCGGTCCTACTGCCTTGATCAGGATCGCTGTATCGAGCGGAACCGGCACCACGCAGCTGGCACGGCAGACGGCGAACTGTTGATTCGAGTTATCGGTGATCCGGACGTCACCGTCGCCGACGACCGTCAGCGTCAGATGGCGGGTCGAGCTCGGCGCGAAGTACGCGTTGATCACGCGCCCCGCAGCCTCGGGATGCAGGGTGCAGGTGGGCGCCGATCCACACGTCGGATCGCTCCACGCGACGAACGTGTTGTCGGCCTCGGGAACTGCCTCGAGTACGACGTCGTCGACGAAGTGCGTCGTGCAGCCGGCCCTCGCAAGGACATCGCACGCGATGCCCTGTGCTGGCGCGATGACGCTCCCGCCGGCGGAAGGTGCGATCGAGAGCTTCGTGTACGTGTCGGCTTTGACATGCACGCTCGCGGTCCACGCATCGACCGTGAACGTCACGGTCGCATCGTGGACGCCGGCCACGTACGGCAAGAACGTGATCGGGACGCCCGCTATCGTACCGCCGTAGAGGGTCGTGGATTCCACCGCGAAGTCTCTGCCGCCATCGCCGAGCGCATCGTTGATCGCCCAGTTCTCGGTGCCGAAGTTCTCGACGCGAACTAGGCGCTGTACGCTCTTGCCGATCTCGAGTGCGCCGAAGTCCACCTCTGTATCGAGCAGCATCAGGTTCGGGCCAGGTGCATCCGGTGGCCCCGGGCCAAACCCGCGTTGGCCATCTGGCGTCGCTGCTGGGGCGTGACCGCATGCGACGAGCAAACTCAAACCGACCAACCAACACCGCAACATCGAGCCCAGGGTATCCGAGGCGCGGGCACCGTTCCACACAGCTTGAGTCGACATCGATCGAATCCTGGCACAGGCGCCTCGGGGCGGATGGATCAACGGTTCGATCGGACCGAGCCACGTCTTCTTATGCCGCTCGAGCATCTCCTTCTCGCGCTTCTTGCCCGCGGCCTCGAGCGTTCCCGCGGCGCGCGCGAGCTGGAGCGCGATTGAATTCACCGCGCGGATCGCCGCGTTGACTCGAAAAATCGGTGAGCGCGATGCGCGACCCATCATCGTCGGCGTCGGCGTCCGGTATGCGGACTGCGAGCGTCCCTCTCAGCCCGCTCTGCTCTCGCTGCGCCGAGGACCGCATCGTCTGGCCCATTCTTACATTCTCATGATACTCTTCGAGCGATGCGCATCGGCGTAGTCGTGATCGCAATGACTGCCACGGCGAGTGCCGGGCCTCCCACGCTGAAGGAGACGTTTGCGCGGATCGCTGCACGTCAGTCGCTGCCGCAGTTGTGCTTCGCCGCGACGGCCGATCGCAGCCTTGTGGCATGCCTGGGCACGACCGACGGGAATGACGAGGCTCTGTACTTCTTTCACGTGATCGGCCCGACCGCATCCGATGGCGCCGTGTGGCGATACTTTCTGCAGAACGATGCCGCGCATCCCGGCGTGGTCGATCAGTCCAACCTCGACGACGCGGCGAACTACTTGAACAAGCATGCCCTCCGCCCGACGACGTTCGACTTCGTTCCGATCGAGCGCCGCGATGGCGCCACGGTGAAGGTCGGCGCGTGGACGATCAAGCGCGTCGTCGGGAGCACCAAGGAGTATCGCAACGAGCATCTCGAAGTCGTCTGCGGCGCGACCTCGCGACCCGTCGATACCTCGGCTCCTCTCGACATCGTGTTCGGCGCGGAGGAAGGTCCCGTCGACGTCGCGGTGTCGCCACTGACGCGCGACCAGATGCTGGTGGTGACAACCGAGCATGGTCCGCTCACCACGGAACGCGAGCCGATCCGATTCGATGCCGCGGCGATCTGTCGCGCGAAGTGACCGCAGATCTCCGCGACGCGCTCGAATCGGGACGTTTCGGCGGAAACGTTCCACCGATCTCGCTCAGTCCAATCGCGCGACGGTGCCAGGACCTGCGACTTCGTCGACGACGTGGAAGAGCAGCTGGAGCGAGTCGGTGGGCCGAGGATTCGCGCGCATGACGTTGCCTTCGGCGCCCCCGCAGATCGTGCGCCGCCAAGGGAAGGCGCCTGCTCGCACGATGATCGCGACGCGCGCAGCCGCTTGCGGGCATCGATCGAGATCGCGCGCGTCTGATCGAGCGTCATCTCCGCCCCTCGCCGCACGTCCTCGCAGCACGCGATCGCCAAAACGGTTGGCGTCGGTGTCGTTACGAAGTGTCGCAACCGGACACCTGGCTACACGACCCGCCGGTTCCTCTCGATTCCATCGTCGGTTCCTCGACTCGAGCCGAGCGAGCCCAGATGGCGCCAGAGATTCGATCCGACAGAGGCAGAGATAGAGAAACAAACCTCGATCGCCGCCAGCGCGAACGTGCCAGCGGCGGCCTCGGAGATGCCGCAAACCGAGCGCGCCACTCCACCAACACACGCGCACGGACGAGCGCGCGCGAAGCCGCCGCCAGAACTTGGTTCGGCTCACGGCTTCAGCCGGTACGCCTGCTCGATGACAGCCGCCATGTCCGGGCCTTTCCAATGGGGCTCGATCCACCGCAGACGTTGGTCGGACCATGTCTTCGCAGCTCGCCGCCAATGCCCGCGCACCATGTAGCGGCGCAGGAGTGCGCGTCCACCCGGCGCGCGCTCGAGCTCCTGGAGCTTGCGGACACGTGTGATGTCGATCGTACCGGGAAGAAAGTAGACCTCCTCCGAGCTGAACGTGTGCGGCTTCGTGGTCGACCGCGACGATGTCGACGGTGGCGATCGCGGCTGCGGTTCGACGCTCACACTCGTCGCGTACAGGATCGCGTTGATCACGGTGCGCAGCAGGCCGCGGATTGGATCCGTGTCTGGTGGCGGCGGATCGATGTCGGGGAGAGGCGCGATCTTATCGACATATCCCTGCACGGGTACGTCATCGCCGAGGACGATCTCGTGGCGAACGAGCGATGGGAGGTCGGCACCGAGCGCATCGCACGCGAGGCAGATCGCGAGCGAGCGGGTATCGCCCGCCCGGCGCTCGGCGACGTGAACGGTCACGACCCGCAGAAGCTGCCCGGCGAGCGCCTCGTTCTCTCGTCGTGCGAGCAGGCGTTCCGCGAGAGATAGGACATGACGATCGGTAAACACGAGCGCGAACGTTGGAAACGGCACGCGCAACTCGCGGCCGACGACGTCCAGCTCGGTCTGGTCGAGCGTGTACGCGAGGGCCTCGTCGACCCAGAACGTCTTGCGACGATGCAGCTCGAACTCGATCATCAGCGGCAGATACGGCAGGGCTCGTGTCCCTGGGCCCCGAACAAATCGTTGGACCTCGAGATCGCTCGCGATGCCGGGCTCGGCGGCCCAGCTGGTAGCCCCGGAGGTCGGGTCGCGACGCGTGCGCTCGGCGACCGCGCGCACGAGCTCACCGCTGCCTGCGATGGCGCTGGCGACGCGCTCGTAGGCGAGCGGAGGTGGATGTTTCGGAAGCTCCGTGTCGACGAGGCCGAGCTCCGCCCACATCCAGGATGGATCGTAGGCGGGTTGGTTGTCGCGCAACGCACGTTGATACATCGCGACGAGCCCTTCGATTAGATCGATTGCGCGACCGCGAAGCTTCGGATCGTGCGCTCCTTCGCGCGGTGTCGCACCATCGAGCGCCGGCACGGGTTCGTCGATCCACCGTCGGTAGTGCGCCCCGTAGTGGCCGAGGATCAGCGGCTCGGTAACTTCCGGTGGCAGTACCGATGGCTCGTCATCAGCTGCATCCGAACCACCGCCGAGGAAGCGAGCGCGGATGCGGTCCTTGGCTGCGCGTTGGAGATTCTCGTGCACGGTGGCTCGATGTCGGATCGCATCGCCAGCCCACTCCTCGAGTAACGCGCGCGCACGTTGACCGCGCTCGACGGTCTGCGTCTCCACGATCACTTGATCGTTGCGACGCTCGATCCGTCCGAGGTCCCCCGAGATCCAGGTCTCGCCTTCGCGCTCGAGACCGGAGCGAGCCTCGAGCGCCCGCTCGAATGCGACGGTGTCGACGAGGCTGAAGCGAACCGTCGTCGGGACGACGAGCTCGCCGTCTTTCGTTCGAATCTCGGGCACTGCTGCATCGAGGAAGGAGCCAGCCCAGACCTCGTGAAAGAACGGCCCCATGGCTTTGTAGAACGTATCGATCGAAGCACCGCGATGCTCCTCGAGAAACCTCGCACGATGCGCACGAAGTTGCGAGATCACCGAGTCCTTGTAGAGCGCCGGAATATGCAGGATGCCCGACTCGATCTCTGGACCGCCCGACGGTCCTTGCGGGACCACGCGTGCGGCGACGTGCTCGTACAGACCGATCGATCGCGAGCCCATTCGCTCCTGGACCGTGATCGCTCCACCTTCGATCGCGTCGCGCAGCGTGAGCGACACGCCAGGAACGACGCCTACGACCGTGTAGAGCCGAACCGATGATCGGCGGCACGCAGAGAGAAACGTGAGCTCACCCTCTGACAGGTCGGCATCGGCCATGAAGCGATCGACGGCCGGCTTTCCCGTCTCTGCATCTCGATCGAACGCGAACCAGGCGT
This sequence comes from Kofleriaceae bacterium, assembly GCA_025357755.1. Taxonomy (GTDB): domain Bacteria; phylum Myxococcota_A; class Polyangia; order Haliangiales; family Haliangiaceae; genus JABFXX01. Next base: position 28,012 of record JANXOP010000077.1, read on the forward strand.
CCTCGGCTGCGTCCGACAAAACTTCGAGGTCCTCGGGCAGCGAGTCGATGTACTCCTCGTGAGGGCCCCAGAACTCCTCGTGGGCCTCGTCGCGCGCGTCACCCGCAAACGACTCGATCCAATGATCCAGGCGCACCAGCGCCTCGGCCCGGTCGTCGCGCGTGTACGTCCCAAGCGCCCCACAGCACTTCTTAAACTTCTTGCCGGTTCCACAGGGGCAGAGCTCGTTGCGTCCGATCTTCACTTGCGTCGACGGTACCCATCCTGCGCGATGTCGCGCAACTCCGCTGAGGCCGAACACGATCAAGCCCAGTCGGCGTCGATCGCGACCGCGGAGGCATGGCTCGACAAACGCGGCTGGCAGGACTGGGGCTCAGCGCGAGTGCCGGCCGTATCGATCACGTCGCATCACCCGGCCCGCAAGCTCACGTCCTGCTTTGACGTTTCCGACGCCGAGTCAGCGCTTTTACCGTGCGAGACCAAGGATGCCCGCGCGCGAGTGCTCGGGCCCCCGGATCGCCGTTGCGGTGCGCATAGATCCCGTTCAGCATCTCGCGCCGGTTCGTACACGGTGCGCGCGGAGCGCAAGGGTGGTGGCGAGGCGTTCGCCGAACACGTAGCGGCCGGAACGTCGATCTCACTCGTGTTCAAGCCGACCGGGCAGATCGACGGACTCGTGCATGGCGCCGGTGGCGCGCTCGACGAGCTCACGATTTCGCTGCACGACGACAAGACAGGTCTCTCGCGCGATGAAGAGTTCTTCCGCACGGGCGGCGCATTCACGATTCGCGACATACCGGCCACCTCCCACTCGGTCAGCATCATTAACGGGTGGACCGACGGTTCCGGGCGAGTCGTTTATCACTACGGGGGACGCGAATAGCCCAATCGCGCGCGGGGTCTTTAAGATCTTCCGCGACGCGGGCGTGAGGCTGAACTTCGAGCCGGACGCCCATAACGCGGACGATCACTCCGATGTATCGATCCGGATTCGGTCGGGGCGGTAGATCGCTGCGTCGTCATCCGACCGGGTCCTCGGTGGAGTCGGCTTCCGCAACCGTTCGTCCCTTGAACCCCGACCTTGCAGGCGCGAGCGACAAGCCTCTCCTTCAGTTAACACCGAGGAAGCTCACGGCTCCTCGGCCGCGGACCTAACGTGGCGACGCTATCAATGAGACCACCGATATATCAGTGATCTCGCGGTCCAATCTTTGAAGTTTACATAGCTTACAGACGGCACGACGTCTGCTGTTGGAGAGCCCATGGCATACGTCGTTACTCCGAAATGCGTCGGCACCTGTGACTCAGCGTGCGTCGACGTTTGTCCTTGCGACTGCATCCTGGGCTGTGCCGCTGGACCAACTCCGGCAGGTACCCGCTTCCGAACGCGGCAAACAATTCCCAGGCATCCAGATGTTTAGCGATCCGAACGACCGCATCGACTGTGGCGCATGCGTTGCCGAGTGCCCGGCGGAAGCGATCTACCTCGACGATGACGTCCCCAAAGAACACCACGAGGACATCGAACGCAACGCGAAGTTCTTTCGCCGTTGAGGGCGTCGGTAGTCCGTGACGCTTCAACTCGGTTCGAGGGATCGCACGCACGTGCCGACGAGCCCACGATCGGCACCATGGTAGTGTGATGGCGTGGACGCGCTCGGTGCATACACGGCGGATCGCGCGGCAGCCCTGTCGGGCGTGCCGAAGTCGACCATTCATTGGTGGGCGCGGCACGACGTTCTGATCCCGAGCGTCTCGGCGACGAAGGTGATGCTCTGGTCCTACTCCGACCTCATGGGCCTTCGGGTGATCTACTGGCTCCGCCAGCGCAAGACGACAACGAAGGGCGTCGAGGTTGCGCGCACGAGCATGCCGGCGGTGCGTCGCGCGCTCAAGGAGCTACGCGAGCTCAACCTGTCGCTCTGGGATCGCGATCGCCCGTCTGTTCTCGTCGATGCGAGCGGGCACCTCCTCGTCAAACACCCGGCGGGTGTCCACGATCTTAGCGGTCAGGTCGTCAGCGAAGATCTACTCGACCTGATCGCGCCATTTTCGACGAGCGAAGGCACGCGAGGGCCCGATCTCATCGCCCCGCGCGTCGACCTTCGAATCGTCCCGGGCAAACTGAGCGGATCGCCGCATGTGGTGCATACGCGCCTCGAAACGCGCGCGCTCGCGGCGTTGGCCACCGACGGCTTCGATGTCCCGGGAATTCACCGACTGTACCCGTACGTAACGGTGTTACAGATCGAGCAGGCGCTCGAGCTCGAGAAGCAGCTCGAGGACAACCTGATCAAGCGCGCGGCCTGACGATCGTGACGCGTCGACTGTTCGCGCTCGACCACAACTTTCCCCAACCGGTTCTCGCTGCGTTCGCGGATGCACTGCCGCAGGCAGCGCTGGTCCCCGTCCGAGACATCGATGCCTCATTCGCCGAGCTCGACGATTGGGAGCTGATGCGTGAGCTGCATCGTCATGCGCGTCGTTGGGACGGGCTAATCACGAACGACGACGCGATGCTCTCGCTCGCGAAGGAGATGACCGTCCTCTCGCAAACGGGTTTGAGTCTCGTGGTTGCGAGGGGACAAGGCCACAACCCAATCCGGGCGGTCGGGGTCTTGCTCTGTCACCTCGCGCACATCTGTCATCACACAGTTTCAGGCAGTGCGCAGATCTGGAACTTGAAGGTCGCGCAGAAGAACCACGACGATGTCAGCGACTACCTCGACAAGATTGCGACAAAGGCCAAGACGAGCGTTGCGCGGCTCGTAGCCGACAATCGGCTCCCCGCCGGAGAACTTCGTCGAGCCACATAGATGCCCGGAGCGGTCAACAACTTCTCCATCGCGCCGAACTCCTTCGCTCGCGCCATCGTTCACCACGAGGGCAAGGAGTTCGTCGTCGAGTTCAAGTTCGACGTGGCGACCGTCCGCGAGAAGGCGGGATCGGTTCCGCCGCAGTTCGACCTTGAGTATCAGATGTCCGCGATCGTTCAACCGGCGAGTGCGGGTTCCGACCCAACCCAACTGCCGGCTGCGTTTGCGCCACAGAGATCGCTGCTCGTTGCCGGGCATCACGGACACGGCTACGAGACCACACTCGATGGCAGCGTGACGAGCGTACAGTTGCACTCGCCCAACGACCTTCTTACCGGGATGCCAACGGCAACCGCGTCGTTCACGTGGAGCGGCAGCTCAGCCAGACCGTCCGAAGAGGTGCCAGACAACGTCTTCGCGTGCGTCTACTGCGGGCACGAGCATCCACGTTCGTTCAGGTCCGACGAGCACACCGTGCCGCGCGCTTTCCTGAGCCCGAGTTACGTCCTAAAGGGATTCTTCGCACTTGGACTGGTACTCCTCGCGGGAACCGTCCTGCGCTGGTTCCGTCGTGAGTCCGACACCCAGGGGTGCTAGCTGATCTGCGGCTACGTCATCCGTATCCGACAATCTCGCCGGGGCGGCCGACAAGAACGGTGGCCGGGGGAAGGCGGGGATTGAGTGCCGTTGAGAGATCGGTCGGATCGATCTTCCAGTCGAATAACTCTGAGGGCAGAACCCAGCGCTCCACATGGTGCGCGACGCCGACGAACCCCTCGTTCGTCTTTTGTGGAGGAACCTGCCGCTCTTGGTCGACACCTGCATGCCACGACTCGTCGTAAGTCAGGGTAAGCGAGCGCGCCGTCGGTGCCACCACTCCGGTCATCTCGATACCGCGCAGAAACGTTCGGTCGCCGACCCCGACGACGGGCCAATACATCACCTCGTCGGCTGGACAAACGGCAACCGATAGCCCCCCGCCGATGTTCGGCTCTCCGTCGTGCTGGCACAGATACCAGATCGTACCTGCCGCGCGATCGGCCCAGCCGAGTCCTGGGGCGGCGAAACTCTTGTTTAGTGCTGCCGCAATCTGCGCTTTAGCATCTGACTTCC
>JANXOP010000106.1 GCA_025357755.1 Kofleriaceae bacterium
GCCTGGACGAAGCCATCGCCGCAGGTCGCCGAGGCACACGAATTCGCGCAGCTATCGGTGTTGTTCTGGTTGCCGTCGTCGCACTGCTCGACGCCCGTTTGGATGAAGCCGTCACCGCAGGTCGCGATGGCGCACGAGTCGAGGCAGGCATCGGTATTGGTCTGGTTTCCATCGTCGCACTGCTCGACGCCGGTCTGGACGAAGCCGTCGCCGCAGGTCGCCTGAGTGCACGTGTCGAGGCACGCATCGGTGTTGCTCTGGTTCGCATCGTCACACTGCTCGAACCCGATCCTCACGAAGCCGTCGCCGCAGGTCGCATTCGCGCAGGTGTTGAGACACGCATCGTTGTTGCTGTTGTTGCCGTCGTCGCACTGCTCGACTCCGACCTGGACGAAGCCATCGCCACACGCGGAGGCGGTGCAGGTGTTCGAGCAACTATCGGTGTTGCTGTGGTTCGCGTCATCGCACTGTTCGACGCCGAGTTGAACGAAGCCGTCGCCGCAGGTCGCCTGCACGCACGTGTCGAGACAGCCATCATTGTTGCTCGAGTTGGCATCGTCACACTGCTCGAAGCCGGTCCGCACGAAGCCATCTCCGCACGACGCGGTGACGCACGTGTTGAGGCAGCTATCGTTGTTGCTGAGGTTGCCGTCGTCGCATTGTTCACCCGGACCGACGACGCCATCGCCGCAGCCCGCGGCCATGCACGTGTTGCGGCAGGCGTCGGTATCGATCTGATTGCCATCGTCACACGCCTCGACGCCGGTCTGCGTGAAGCCATCACCGCAGGTCGCGGTGAGGCAGGTGTTCAAGCACGCATCGGTGTTGCTGTGGTTGCCGTCGTCGCACTGCTCGACGCCCGCTTGCGTGAACCCGTCGCCGCAGGTCGCGGTGTGGCAGGTGGTGAGGCACGCATCGGTGTTGTTCGCGTTGGCATCGTCGCACTGCTCGACACCTGCTTCGACCACACCATCACCACACCTGGCGGACATGCAGTTGTTGAGGCAGCCATCGGTGTTGCTGGTATTGCCGTCGTCGCACTGCTCGGCGCCGTCCCGAAAGCCGTCGCCGCACGTGACGACGTTCGCGACCGCGATCGTGATCGTCGCGAGGTTCGAGGGCAGGATGCCGTCGGTGGCGCGGTAGGTGAACGAATCCTCGCCGTGGTAGTGCGTGCTCGGGGTGTAGATCGCGTGCGTGCCGCTCAGCGTGACGGTGCCGTGTCCCGGTGGATCGGCGAGCTCGTAGGTCAGGCTCGGGCCGTCGGGATCGGTCGCGTTCAACTGGATCGAGACGCCCTGATTCTCGTTGGTCGTCGCGGTGCCATCGTGCGCGACCGGCGCTACATCGACCGCCTTGATCGTGATCGTGACCGGCACGGTCGTCGTATTCATGCCGTCCGAGATCGCGATCGAGAACGTATCGATGCCGCTGTAGCGGATGGCTGGCGTGTAGTCGAGCTCGGAACCGTCACCGGTGACCGTGCCGTGCGCGGGCGCGCTCGGCACGTAGGTGAGGGGCTCGCCTTCCGGATCGGTCGCCCGCGCGCTGATATGAGCGACGCCACCTTCGAGGATCGACACCATGATCGAAGAAGCGCCGGTCGCGGAGATCAGGCTGGGAGGAAAATCGGTGTGCCGATCATCCCCACACGCGCCAAACGAAAATACCAATCCCCACGCAGCGAACGCAGACCAAAATTTCATCGAGTGACCAGTCGGCCGTATGAAGCAACCGTTAAGGCGAACCGCCCGATCACGCTGGACACGAGGTCGCTCTGCGGATATACGTCTGTTATTGCGGACGTTCACCAGACCCCACCTTCGCGCGCTCGAAGACGAAAGTGTTCATATCTTTCGAGAGCTTGCGGCTGAACGCGAGCGACCGGTCCTGTTGTTCTCTGGCGGCAAGGACTCGATCGTCCTCCTGCGACTCGCCGAAAAGGCGTTCCGGCCGGCGCGGTTTCCGTTCCCGCTCCTCCACGTCGATACGGGCCACAACTTCCCCGAGACGCTCGAGTATCGCGATCGAACGGTGGAGCAGCTCGGCGAGCGGCTGATCGTCGCGCACGTCCAGGCCTCGATCGACGCGGGGCGCGTGACCGAAGAGACCGGACCGCGCGCATCGCGCAACCGGCTGCAGACGACGACGTTGCTCGACGCGATCGAGGAGCACAAGTTCGATGCCGCGATCGGCGGCGCCCGGCGCGATGAAGAACGTGCGCGCGCGAAGGAGCGGATCTTCTCGCACCGCGACGAGTTCGGCCAGTGGGATCCCAAGCACCAGCGCCCCGAGCTGTGGTCGCTCTACAATGGTCGCGTGAAGCGCGGCGAACACCTCCGCGTGTTCCCGCTGTCGAACTGGACCGAGCTCGATGTCTGGCAGTACATCCAGCTCGAGGACATTCCGCTGCCGTCGATCTACTTCGCGCATCGCCGCGACGTGTTCCAGCGCGACAGCATGTTCTATGCCGCGAATCCGTTCGTGACGCTGCTACCGAACGAAGTGATCCGGACCGAGACGGTGCGGTTCCGGACGATCGGCGACATGACCTGCACGGGCGCGGTGCGTTCGCCGGCACGCACTCTCGACGAAGTGATCGCGGAGGTGGCCGCGGCCCGCGTGACCGAGCGCGGGGCGACGCGCGCCGATGACAAGTTCACCGAGGCCGCGATGGAAGATCGCAAGCGCGAAGGATATTTCTGATGGTGGCCGTTCCGTCGATCGCGCAGTTCGGACTCGAAGACGATAGCGAGCTGCTGCGGTTCTCGACCGCGGGCTCGGTCGACGACGGCAAGTCGACGCTGATCGGTCGGTTGCTCTACGACACCAAGACGGTGTTCGAAGATCAGGTCCAGCACATCGAGGATGTCTCGCGCCGCCGCGGTGACGAGCGCACGAACCTCGCGCTGCTCACCGATGGTCTGCGCGCCGAGCGCGAGCAAGGCATCACGATCGATGTCGCGTACCGCTACTTCGCGACGAAGAAGCGCAAGTTCATCATCGCGGACACGCCGGGCCACGTGCAGTACACGCGGAACATGGTGACCGGTGCGTCGACCGCGTCGCTCTCGATCGTGCTCGTCGATGCCCGCCAGGGCCTGGTCGAGCAATCGCGTCGCCACGCGCACATCGCCTCGCTGTTGCAGATCCCGCACCTGGTGTTCGCGGTCAACAAGATGGATCTCGTCGGCTGGAGCCAGGAGCGCTTCACCGAGATCGAGCGCGACCTCGCCGCGCTCGCGAATCGGCTCGAGCTTCGTAACTACAAGGTGATCCCGATCAGCGCGCTGACTGGCGCGAACGTCGTCGATCGCTCGCTCGAGATGACCTGGTACGCGGGCCCGACCCTGCTCGAGCATCTCGAAGCGGTGCCGCTCACGAACGAGCACGATCTGATCTCGGCGCGGTTCCCGGTGCAGTGGGTGATTCGCCCGCAGTCGCGGGACGACGCGCATCACGATTATCGCGGCTACGCCGGTCAAGTCGCGGGAGGTGTCCTGCGCGCCGGGGATGACGTGGTGATCCTGCCCAGTGGCGTGACCACGAAGATCGCGCGGATCGAACAAGGTGGCACCGAGATCGCCGAGGCCTACCCACCGATGAGCGTGACGTTGCACCTCGAGCACGATGTCGATGTCAGCCGCGGCGACGTGATCGCGAGGCCGAACAACCAGCCCACCGTCAGCCAGGAGCTCGACGCGATGATCTGCTGGATGACCGACAAGCCGCTCGCGCCGCGCGGCCGCTACGCGCTCAAGCACACGACCCGGTGGACGCGCGCGATCGTCGAATCACTCGAGTACCGCCTCGACGTCAACACCGGTGATCAGCAGCCGGCCGAGCAGCTCTCGCTCAACGATCTGGGGCGGGTAAAGCTGCGCACCACGTCGCCGGTGATCTTCGATGCGTACCGCCAGAACCGCACGACGGGCTCGTTCATCCTCGTCGACGAGGCCACGAACTCGACCGTTGCGGCTGGCATGCTGCTCGGATAGTGTCCGCGGCCATGCGCCGCGCTCTCGTCGTCCTCGTCGTAGCTGCGTGCGGTTCGTCGGCGAATCCGGCCGCGCCCGACGCGGCGCTGTCACACGACGGAGCGCGGCTCGACGCACCGGCCGATGCGATGGTCACCGCGGGCTTCGGCGATCTCTCCGGGATGTGCGGCGTGATCCACGAGCTCGATCTCGCGCAGCCCACGTTCGAGATGATCGGCGTCTCGTTCGAGTTCGCGGTGCCGTACGTCGATCCGGCGGATCGCGCGCAGCTCACGGCCGGCGGCCAACACATGGCCGCGACTCCAAATGCCGGTGGCAGCTCCGGGCTCTCGGAGATCTTCGCGTACGAGCAGCTCGCGCGTTGCGAAGGCGCGGCGTTCCTGAAATCGGAGACCGAGATCACGTACGACCCGCCGACCTCGAAGAAGACCGATCTCGAGGTGATGATGGGTACGCACAAGATCGGCGTGTCGGTGACCCGCGCGTTCAAGGGCCCGCTCGGCAGCGGGCCGCTCACCGCGGCGGCGGCTGCCGAGCTCGCGAACCGCAAGCTGTCCGAGATTCACGATTCGACGGCGGGCGTGCAGACCACCGCCGACAAGTGGGACAAGCAGATCCTCGCGGTGCTCGTCGATAACGCCGACGATGCGGCGACGTTCACGACCGCGGTCAACGCGCTCGACGCGACCGTGAAGGGCGACACGATCTTGATCCTCACGACCACGAACGGCGCCGACGACTTCATCTACACGAATCAGTAGTCAGAACGGATTCGTGATCGTCACGCCATCGATCACCTGGCCATCGCTCAGGTCTTCGCTGATCAGGCGGGTGCATCCAGCCGTGCTCGCCGCCTTGACGATCAAGGCATCCCAGAACGAGATCGTGCTCGCGCGATGGAGCTCGATCGCCGCGAGGATCAAGGTCGGTCGGATCGTGATCACGTCCAGGCGCTCGAGCGCGCGAATCCGTAGCGCCGCGCGATCCGGGGTGAAGCCGAGCTTCTTGCACGCGTTGACGAAGTATTCCTGCATCACTTGCGTGGAGATGACCGCTCGCTTCTCGCGAATCAGCTCCGCCAGCACGGCCCTGGCACTCGCGCGTTTTCTCTTCGCACGCGGATCGTCTGCGTACAGGAAGATATTCGTGTCGATGAACACGCGCTCGCTCATTCGGGCTTGTACCGATCGAGCCGTTCCTCGTAGGCGCTATCTCTACTCGCGCCGACCTGACCTTGGCTTTGCCGCGTGAGCGGCTCGCTCCAGAGACGCTCGAACTCGGCGAGGATCTCATCGCCGTCCTGCTTGCCCGCAAGCACCTCGATGTACTCGCGAATCAGCGCGTTCAGGCTCGTGCCTCGCTGCCGCGCAGCCTCGCGTGCACGCTCGACGAGCTGCTCCTCGACCGAGAGAGTCAGGTTCATTTACACATAATACGTGCGCACGTAGTATGTGGCAACCACCCGGACGCAGAGGGTCGCGGTCGCCCAACGCACGCGGGAACTACGCGAGACCGCGAGCTCGGAGCAGATGGACCACGCGGTCCGCGCTCTCGTCGAGCGACTCGACGTGGGTGTGGATCGTCAGCGCCGGATGCTCGGGGGCTTCGTACGGATCGCTCACGCCGGTGAAGTGGTCGATCGTGCCCGCGAGCGCCTTCTTGTAGAGGCCCTTCACGTCACGCGCGGCGACCGTCTCGAGCGGGGCGTGGACATAGATCTCGACGAACTCGTGCCCTGCCTCCTGCGAGTGCTTCGCGAGCTGCGCGCGGGTCTCGGCGTACGGCGCGATCGAGGCGACGAACACCAGCACGCCGTGCTTGGCGAGCAAGCGCGCGACAAAGCCGATGCGATGGGAGTTGGTGTCGCGATCCTCTTTCGAGAACCCGAGGCCTTCCGAGAGGAACTCGCGGATCTCGTCGCCATCCATGATCTCGCTCGGTCGCGCGATCTTCTTCGCGACCGCGTGCGCGAGCGTGGTCTTGCCCGCCCCCGAGAGACCGGTCAGCCAAACAACCGCGCCGGCCATCCCGATCAGTCCGGAACGAGCTGGAGGGTGATGGCGAAGCTCGCGCTCGTCGCTTCGCTGTCCTTATCCTTCGGGATCGGGAAGCGCCAGGTGCCCATCAAGCTGCTGATGCACTCGTCGACTTCGCCGGCGAAGCCCGTCGCGCCGGTCGAGACCGCGCGACCCGTCTCGTTGACGGTGAGCTTGAGCGTGACCTTGCCGCGAGCCGACGCATCCTTCTTCAGATACGTCGTGTAGCAGCGCTTGATCTGCGCCATGTAGACCGATTGGATCTTCGAGAGCACGACATCGGGCGTGAGCGACGAGTCGTCGAAGGTCTGCTTGTCGCTGACCTGAATGCGACCGGTCGGCGCCTTCTCTTCTTTCGGACCGCCCGCGGTCTCCGTGCCACCGGGGCCATTGATCGCCGGACCCTTGCCGTTACCGACGCGCGCATCGCCATCGCCACGCGGGCCACGGCCTGCACCACCACCGACGGCGACGGTCTTGCCACCTTCACGAACATCCGCGATCTGTTGACCGAGATCCGCGCCCGGGCGGCGCTTGCTCATGTCGCCTTCGCTCGTGCCGTTCGCACCTTCGCCGGTGAGAAGATCGGCCATCGCGCTGGCTTGCTGCTGTTGCATCGCGATGTCTTTGGCCGAGTCGCGACCCGCGCCCGGATCTTTTTCCGCGGGCTTGGGTGACGGTTTGTCGGGGGTCTTCGCCGCGACTTTGTCGGGGGTCTTCGCGGCGGCCGAGCCCGCGGTGTCGGCCGGTGCCGCCTTGTCGGGTTCGGTCTTGATGTCGGCCTGGTACTGGTCCGGTTGGAAGACCATGTTGTAGGCGCGATCGGCCATGCCGTTATCGGTCTGGCGATCCATCGTGAGCGCGACGATCACCACCGCGAAGTGGATGATGATCGAGGCACCCATGATCACGGACAGCCGCGGATCGAAGCGATCCGCGAACGTGCCACGCACCGAGGCAGGCAGCATCGGCTTGGGCTGACGCGGCGGCTCGGTGACGAACTGGAACAGGACCGTGAGATCGCCGAGCGAGAGCTTGCCGCGTGCGGTCGGCGTGAGCGCGACTTGATAGTACTCGCCGGTGTTCTGCGCACCGTTGCTCTTGAGCTGCTCGAGCGTGAACACGTTGCCACCGTCGGAGAGGCGACCGTCCATCTTCGGCAGAAAGCGCAGGTAGTACTTGTCTTGATCGATCGCGAACAGCGTGAACTCGAGCGGCAGGCCTTCGACCGGGATCGAGAAGGTGTTCTTCATCGATTGGCCGACGGACACCGACGAGCGCTCGCGCATCAACCGCTCTTCGACGATCTTGCCGCCGAGCAAGATGCCGATGCGCAGCACGCGCTGGCGCGGTTGACCATTCGGTTGTTGGGGAGGTCGTTGGGTCGCCATCAGAATGGCGCTTTCTTCACGGTCGCGAGGATGAGCGGCATGAAGTCCTGCTTCAGGCTCTCCCATTCGTAGTTGATGTTCTTCGCGGTGAGCACGTAGACCACGCTCGGACGCGGGACCTTGCCGCACACCGCAACCACCGTATCGATCACGGTGACGGGCTTGCCGCCGACGTACTCGATGTGGAACTTGCCCTGCTTCTTGTCGCTGTCGTTGCCATCGTCGGAGCAGCGCTCCGGCGAGTCCGCAAACGCAGGGATCGCCGTAGCCGCGAGCAGTGTCAGGACCAGGATCGAACGCATGAGACCTCTCACGGGGTGGGCTTCTTCTGCTTCTTGGTCGCCCGCTTGATCGCCTTGTTCACGTCTTTCAAACGCTCGTCGTAGAGCTTGGTATCTACGCCAGGCATGTCTTTGTACTTCTCGAGGAAATCCTTAGCAGCATTAAGACGTTGCATGGTGTCCAAGGTTCCGCCGCCCGAGGGGAACGGGTCGGCATCGAGGTACAGCATGGCGAGGTCGAAGTAGGCCGGCCCGTAGTTCGGGTTCGCGACGGTCGCTTTGCGATAGGCCGCTTCGGCCTGCATGATCAGCTGGTTACGGTCCCCCGAGCCAGCCGGGTAGTCCGAGGCGTGGCCGCGATAGGCCGAGCCGAGCGACGTGAGCGTGATCGCATCGTTGCGGTTGAACTCGCGGGTGAGGCGCTCGAATGTAGCTTGCGCGTCGGCGTACTGCTTGTTCTGGAGCTGGTGTACGCCGAGGTTGACGAGCGCGCTCGCGAAGTTCGGGTTGAGCTCGGTCGCCTTCTTGAAGGCAAGCACGGCCTGCTCGGGCCGGTTCATGTGGTCGTAGACCAAGCCGTAGACGTAGTAAATGCCGGCGTTCTTCTTCGCGGCATCGCGCTTGAACACGTCGTCGAGGACGAGCTCGGCGGTGTCGTATTGCTTCTTGTGATAGTAGGCGAACGCGTAGTACGCGGCCGCATCGATCGAGGTCGCGTCGATCTTGAGCGCTTCCTTGGCCTCGCGAAGCGCGGTCTCGGCATCCGGCGTCGGCGCCGACAACGCCTGGCGCGCGACCGCGAGGTGCTGGTCGACTTGCGACTTGGCCTGGGTCGGATCGGGATCGAGGTTCGGGAACACCACCGGCGCTTCCGCACCCGGCGCCGGATCGTTCCCACCGAAGGCACCGCCGCCGCTACCACCACCACCACCAGCCGCGTCGCTACCACCGTCCGTGCCCGTGCCGGGAGGCATGTTCGGGTCGCCATTGTCGGCCATCGATTGGCCGTTCGGATTCGCGGCGCTACCGGCACCGGCTTTCGGCGTGGTCGCTTGCTTGGCCGAGCCGCCGCAGGCGGTCAACACCACTGCGAGGAGGATCTTCTTCATGGCGTGTCCGTCCCCTGGATGATCTCTTGGCGGAGCGCCTTGAACTCGTCGGGGAACTCGCGCGCGAGGTTTTCATTCGCGTGCTGGCTCCACTTGTTCGAGACGCCGCCCTTCTTCGCGAGGTCGACGACCTCTGCCCAGTCCTGCTTGGCCTCGTCAAGATCCTTCTTCACGCCGGCATCGACCTGCGCCTGGAACTGCGCGACGACCGCGTCGTTGTTCGAGATGATCTTCGGGACCGGGATATTCGCGATCTTCTGCGCGCGGTCGTACTGGATATCGCCGAACCGGACCTTGGCGGCCATCGAGGTCTCGAGCACCCCGAACTGATCGAGGCCGATGTAATTGTCTTCCGCCCTCTTGCGAAGCGCCTCGATCGAATCCTTCTGCGCGACGATCTGCTTCTTCGCGATGGTGATGTTCGTCGAGCTCGCCGCGGTCTTGATCTCGAACGGCGTCCACGTGTTCGTGTAGTAAGTCTCGGCATCCGCGAGCGCGAACTCGGCGGCGTACTTCGCGCCGGTCGTGTTCTTCGGCGAGCCGGTCTTCTTCCACGCATCGACCGTCGCTTGCTCCGCGAGCTTGGCCTGCGGGGTGCGACCCTTGGCCCGCAACAGCTTCGCGGTGTCGTAGAACGACTTCACGTAATCGTCGGCGTTGCCGGCATCCTTGCCGTACTTTGCGCGCCAGCGATCGAGGTACTCGGTCATGTCATTGACGTTGCCCGACTGGCGCGCCATGCCGGCGATCGACCACAGCGCGCGATCGTTCTTGCGACGATCCGGCTCGATCTTCATGTACTGCGTGTACAGGTCGGTCGCGCGCTTGAAGTCGCGGCTGACCTCGGCGGCATACGCGGCGTTGTAGATCGCATCGAGGCCGATCTGATCGAGCGTCTTGGGCGCTTCACCCGGAATCGGATCCGGTGGCTTGATGCCGAGCTTCTTCGCCTTCTTCGTGACTTCGTAGAGCTCGAGGTCAGTCTTGATCGCTTCGTCGTACTGGAACGCCGCCTGCTGGCTCGCGGCGGTCAACCGGATCGCGTCGAGGTAGTACGGGCTCTCCTTGAACCGCTTGTCGGTCTTCGCCGTGAACTCCTTGAACAGACCGATCGCGGTCTTGGGCCGGTCACCGAGCTTGTAGGCGACCGCGGCGTTGTAGAGCGCCGTCGGGAGATCCGGATCCGCGGCAGGTGCGTTCTTGTAGAACCGATAGAACGCCTCGGCGGCCGGAACGAACTGCTGCTTCTTGTAGAGCTCCGCCGCGCGCGTGAAGTTCAACGAACGGTTCTGGCTGATCGCGAGATCGATCGCGGACTTGTCACCACAGCCGAGCGAGATGAACTTCTTGTTGGTCTGCTCGATCAGATCGAAGTTGTTCTGCGCCTGATAGATCGCGAGGATGCCGTCCTTCGCCTTCGACGCCGGCGCGACCGATTTCGGATCGCGTGGATCCGCGGGCGGGGTGTGGCAGAAGTTCTCTTCGACCTTACCGAACCGGCGAATCGCATCGTCGGTGTGGAGGTACGCGAGCGAGATCAAGGCGGCGTTGATGCCTTGCTGCGGAGCGGCCGACGGATCCGGCACGACGTTCTGATAGTTGTCGTACTCCGCCTGGAGCTCGACGTAGGTCGGCGGAATCGGCTGCGGCTGCCACGGTTGCGGCTGGGCCTGGAGATCCGCGACGGACGGAATGTTGAGCGGCTGGAGCTTGCCGGCGACGACTTCGGCTTGCGCCTCGGCCTCGAGCGACTGCAGCACCGAGCGTGCGGCATCGAGGTAGTAGGTCGTGCCCATGTCCTTGTGGTCACGGACCCAGCGGTACTGGGTGATCGCCTCGGGATAGCGCTCGGCATAGAACAGCGCCTCGCCCTCGAGGAAGCTGAACTCGTAGACGTAATCGGAGTCCGAGTAGGTCGCGATGAACTGGCGATAGAGCTCGATCGCCTTGCCGTACATCGCGAGGTATTCGGCCTTGGCCTGCGGGTCCTTGGTCTTGGCCGCGTCGTAGTCCTTGCGGAGCTGGGTCGCTGCCGAGTGCGTGTTGCGCGACGCCGCGTACAACGCGCGCTCCGCGATCCGGCGCTGGTTCTCCATCGCCTCGCGGTCTTTTTCGTTCGCCGCGTACCACGCCGTGCCCGGCGCGTACTTGGTGGCGAGCTCGGCCGCGGCCTGATCGGCGGCGAACTTGTCACCCTTGGCTTCGAAGGCGTTGACGATCTCTTGGTTGACGAGCGGGTTGTGCGGATCGAGCTCCCACGGGGGGCCGAGCGCGATCTTGTACGAATCGACCGCCTGGTCCCACGCCTGGAGATCCGAGAACGCGTGGCCGAGCGCGACCCACACGTCGCGGACGTGCTTCTCGTTCTCGCGACCCTTGTAGAAGTTCTTCGCGCGATCGAAGGCCTTGGCGGGATCGCTATCGGTCTCGCCGTCCCACGGATCGGTGAACGCGACGGAGATGTACTGGATCGATTCGTCGCGGAGCTCGAGTGGCGGCTGGTTACCGGCGGTCACCGTGTCGTCGTAGAGCTTCACGCTCTGATCGAAGCGCTTGATCGAATCGAGCAAGAAGTCGCGCTTGTAGAAGCTCCAGGCGAGCTTGTAGAGCGACTCGGCGTAGAGCTTCGAATCGTTGCCGCCGTTGGCGACCTTGAGGTACGCGGCGATCGCGTCGTCGAGCTCGCCGGCGACCGCGAAGTGCTCGTCGGCAACGCCGCGGACCCACGCGTGACGAACGAGCTCGGTCTCGGCGCCCGGATACGGCGTGCAATCGGCGTACGGATCGCGCAGCTGCTTCTGCTCGACGCGCTTGATCGCCTCGGCCTTGGTCGGCACGACCGGCGCTTTATCGTTCCACTTGTATTTGTTCGAACACGCGAGCGCCAAGAAGATCTCGAGCGACTTCCGGTCGTCCTTGGTCTTGGTGTAGTACGCGAGCAAGTACATCGTCGCCGGGGTCTGGCGATACGACGGGAACTTCGTGAGGATCGATTCCCACAGGTTCAGCGAAGGCGTGTAGTCCGCGACGATCGCGGCCTGGTCTTCCTTGGCTCCGGCGGGCAGCGCTTCCTGCGCGGCCATCCGTTGATCGACTTCTTCGTTCGCCTTGTCGAGGTAGAGATCGGCGAGCCGGTACATCGCATCCGGCGTGAAGGTCTCGTGATCCGGGTGATCGACGAGGAACTTCTCGAGCAGCGCGATGGTCTGGGTGTGACGCTTGACCTGATCGGATTCGGTCTTCGCGATCCGCTCGGCGTAGCGACGCTCGAGCTCGTTCGTCCGCTGATCGTACTCGCGGCGCGCGATCGTGCGCATCCGCTTGTCGTGATCGTCCGCGGCCTTGGTGAACTGGTCGTACTCGGACTCGACGTCCTTGAGCTCGTCCATGTCGCGCTGCTCGAGCTTGAGCGGCGTGGTGTTGACGGCGTGGCCCCGGTTCGGCGGAGGCGCCGGCACGGCAGGTACACCGACGCCCGGCGCATTCGCCGGTTCGTTGGCTACGGGAGTTGGACCCGGAGCCGGAGCGGGAGCGGGACCCGGTGGAGTTTGACCCGGCTGCGCCGAGGCGAGGCCAAAGCTGCCGAGCAGCGCGATCGCGAGCAGCTTACGCATGACGCCCTTCACTTGGCTCCCGCTTTCTTCGGAGTCGGAGCTGGAGTCTTGGTCTCGTCGGGCTTCACGGCAGGCGCGGTCATCGACGGCGCAGGCTTCTCGCCCGGCTTCACGCGGTTGTCGCCCGGCGCGGTCTGCTTGTCGGGGCTCGAGGTCGGCTGACCCTCGGTGTTCGCCGGCGGCAGATCGGATTTGCGCGGCGTGCTGACCTTCTTGGTGGTGTCTTCGAGCACGTCCCTGAACTCGTCCTTGAGCTGCTTGAGCTCGCGGCTGCGCGCGAGGTTCAGGCGCTTGAGATCGTCGTCGTTATCTTCGCGCTGCGACCACGACACGTCGACGACACCGACATCGGTGCGCACGACCACGTCGTAGAGCTTCGCTTTGACGTCCTTGAACGAATCGGCGAGCACCTGCGAGCCGACGCTGCGACCTTCGCTCTCGTAGTCGCCGAGCTCGGCCTTGTACGCGGTGAGGTTGCCGCGCTCTTGCGCGAGGAGGTTCTTCACTTCCTCGAGGCCTGCCGCGACCGAACGATCGATCGTCTGATCGGTGCCATCGAGGTTCGCCGCGAGCTGGGTCGCGCGATCGCCGAGCGACACGAGCGTGCCGGTCTTGCCTCGATCGCGGCTCGCCGAGGCGAACCCGTCGAGCAAGCGCTGCTCGTTGTCCTGCGCGGTCTTCAACTGCGCGCGCAGCGCACGCGCGGCCGCGATGCCTTCATCGCCGACGCCCGCGAGATCTTTTCCGAGCGCCGTCTCGTTGCGAATCGCCGAGAGCTCGTCCTCGATCGACTGAGCTTCCTGCGCCGCCGCATCGAGATCCGTCTTGACGGTGTCCTTCATCGCCGGTTCGACCGCGGGGGTGAGCGCGTACGTGCGCATCGCGACGGCCATCGCCTGGGTCGAATCGATCACCGCCGAGATTTCGGTCAGCGTGTTATCGGTCTGCTCGTAGTTGCCCCGCGTCTGCGCGACGCGATCGGCATACGCTTTTTCCGGATCGCCCATCGCCGCGTACTGCTGCGCGAGCTGCTTGCGGGTCGCCGAGGCCGCGGCGAGATCGCCGGAGCTATCGACGAGGCGCAGCTGTTGATCGGCGATGTCCGAACGGACGCGCACGAGATCGTCTTGGATCGCCGCGATCCGATGCCTGCGCGATGCGAGCTTCGGATACACGGTCGTGCGATCGCCGGTCGCGAGCACGCCTTCGAGGCGATTGATGATGTCTTCGCTCTCGACGATGTTCGAGTAGATCTCGCCGAGGTCGCTCTCGACACCGACGACGCGCTGGACCTCTGGTTCCTCGCGCAGCCACGCGGCCGCGGCATCCGGAATCGGCGGCGCGGTCTGGAACACGTGCGAGCTCCGACCGGCGATCTGCTCGACGAATGCCGCCGCATCGAGGTTGCCGGACACGAGGGCCGACAGCGTCTGGTACGACGGGAAGTAGAGGTCGTGGGTCTCGGAGAAGATCTTGGTCGCCTTGTCGTACTCGACACCCGGATCGGTCGTATCGCCGGTCGCCATCGTGCCGTTGACTTGTTGCAGCCGGATCGCCTGCGCCTTGCGGATCCGCAGGTTGCCCTCGAGGATCCGCGTGGTCGGGGTCTTCTCCGATTGCGGATCGCTCTGCTCGAGCAACTCGAGCGCGCGCAGGGCCTTGTCGTACTGCTTGTTCTTCACGTAGACCCACGCGGTCTCGTAAAGCGCATCCGGGAACAGATCGCTGTGGCGATCGACGAGCAAATACGAATCGATCGACTTGCTCGGTTGCTCGCGCTCGTAGAACAACCGACCGAGGGCGAGCTGCGCGAGCTCGATCACGCGGCGATCCGCGGACGTCCGCGGCTTCTTGCTGACGAGATCGCTGTAGATGTCCGTCGCCTTCGCGAGATCCTTCTTCGCGACCTGCGCGGCGCCGGCGTAGTAGAGCGCCTGGAGCTCGTACGGCGAGCCCTTCGGCACGTTGTTGAGCTGCGCGAGCGCGTCGTCGTACTTGTCTTGCGCGAAGGCGAGCTTGCCCGCGACGTACGGGATCTGCGAGAGCGCTTGGCCCGGCGACGAATTGGCGCCCGCTTGGACGAGCTTGGTCAGCGCATCTTGGCCTTCGCTGAAGTCCTTCTGGACGATCGCGATCTCGACGAGGCGCACGAGCGAGAGCTGGTAGTACTTGCTGGTCGGGATCGCGGCGATCGCGGCGAAGTAGGTGTGCGCGGCGCCCTTGTCGCCTTTTTGATAGAGCGCTTCCCCGAGGTAGTACGTCGCGGTCTCTTTATCGGGACCGGTTCCCTTCGATGCGATGTCGAACAAGATCAGCGCGGCTTGATCGTAGTCGCCGAGCTGGAACGAGACCTGCGCATCGACGAGGCGGCGCTGTCCCTGCGTGGCCTGTTCGTTCGGGCGCGGGAGATCCGTGCCGAGGTTGCGAGCTTCTTGCTCGTAGCTCGAGAGCTTGTTGCCGACATCGTCGGCCATGGCCGCATGCGCGCTCAGCAGGAGCGCGAACGCCGTCGCGATCGTCCTGAACTGACGCATCGACTATTTCACCGGGGCGGGCGAGGGAGTGGTCGCAGGTGAAGAAGCCGCAGGTGCACTCGCCGCGGGTGCCGTGTTCGGAAGCGGCGTGGCGCCCGGCGTTTGCTGCGCGGGGGCCACGGCGGCTTTCTCCGGCGCGACGTCGGTCACCTTGCAATCGATCGCGGCGCGCTTCTCCATCGGAGTCGCGGCGCCACCCTTCTCGAAGCCGTGGCACTCGACGCGCGAGATCTTGCCCTCGGTCGAGGTGAACGAGCTCGTGTTGCGCGCGGTGAACGTGAACTTCGAGAGGTACTCGAACACGCCGTAGCCGTGACCCTTGTAGGTCGCGACCATCGCGAGCTGGTGGTTACCCGGCGAGATCGGGCCGGTGAAGATGTCGAACGACTTGGTCTTGTAGAGGTTCTCGCCGCTGTCATCGGTCCGCGCGAACACCTGCGTGCCGTCGAGCGTGTACGTCAGCTTGACGAGATGGAACGAGCTGCCCATCTCGTTGTCGTGCGAGATCAGCGCCTGTGCACCGACGCCACCACCGAGCATTTGCTCCTTGAGGGTCTGGACGCGGGCCTTGAGCTGCCACGCGCGCTCCTTGAGCGCTTGCGTGCGTTGCTCGAGCCGGCGCATGCGCACGGCCGTCGGCATGTCCTCGGGCTTGACCGAATTCGGATCGATCGTCGGCTCGGTCGCGGATCCCGAACCAGCGCCTGCGGGCGCGGGCATCGGGGCAGCAGAACCAGATCCAGATCCAGTCGCGGCAACAGGCGTCGGGGTCTTCGCAGTAGGTGCTGGAGTCTTCGCAGCTGGCGTGGTTCCACCCGCAACAGCAACCGCAGCTAGCAGCAGCGATGACACAACGACGACGTTCGAAAATGCTCGCATAGATCTCCAGCCGACTCTTTCGGCCTCTGGCGTGCCCTCTTTGCGACAGGCGCTCCTGCCACAATTCCTTTTAGGAATAGAGCGGTTGTAACACCCGGCTAGGGGTGGTTCAAGCTGACGCGCCCCAGATGGGGAGGAGCCGACAGGGGTCGGCGGCGGAGAAGTTACTTCCGGTCCGGCCGGCCGGGATGGAGCTTGGCCCAGATCGCTTCGAGTACGGCGGGGACGCCCTCACCGGTCGCGGCCGACATGGCGAGCAACGTCACACCTTGCGCGGCAAACTCGGCCTGGATCTCGGGAATGTCCTTCGGGTCGATCGCATCACACTTGTTCAGCACCACGATCTGCGGCTTGTCCGCGAGATCGGGAGCGTAGCTAACAAGCTCGCGATTGATCACGCCGAAGTCATCGAACGGCGACCGATCGGGACCGGTGGTGAACGTGGCTTCGACGATGTGGACGAGCAGCCGGCAGCGCTCGACATGGCGCAGGAACTGGTGGCCGAGCCCCGCGCCTTCTGAAGCGCCTTCGATGAGACCCGGGATGTCGGCGACGATGAAGGTCCGCTCTCCACCCGCGATCCGGACCACGCCCAGGTTCGGGGTCAACGTCGTGAACGGGTAGTCCGCGATCTTGGGCCGCGCCCGAGAGATCGCCGCGATGAACGTCGACTTGCCGACGCTCGGATATCCGAGCAAGCCGACATCGGCGAGCAACTTGAGCTCGAGGCGGACCGTGCGCTTCTCGCCGATCGTGCCGGGCTCGGCGTGCGTGGGTGCTTGGTTCCACGGCGTCGCGAAGTGGCGATTGCCTTTACCGCCGATGCCGCCCTTCGCGATCACGTAGGTCGCGCCATCGCTATCGAGATCGACGATGAGATCGTCCTCTTCGTAGACGACGGTACCGACGGGAACCTTGATCGTGATGTCACTACCGGCGTGACCGTACTGATCTTTGTTGCGACCGTCTTCGCCGCGATCGGCCTTGAAGTGGCGCTTGAACTTGAAGTCGAGCAGCGACGCCATGTGGAAATCAGCGACGAGGTGGATGCTGCCACCATCGCCACCATCACCGCCGGACGGACCGCCGTGTGGCACGTTGTCCTCGCGGCGCATGGCGGCGGATCCATTGCCGCCGTCCCCTGCTTTGAGCTCGATAACCGCTTCGTCGATGAACGTCATGGGAGGGAACTTCCGCGAACCTGGCGCGGGTATATACCAGGCCGTGAGCTGGCTGGCCGTCTGGATGCGCGCAGTGATCGTGCCGTCCGTCCGGCGCGCCCTGCCGGTCTGGATCGGCGCGGGCATCGTCGGCGGCGTGATCTTCGGGGGAACCGGGATGGCGCCGCGTGATCTGACCCAGCTGGCGCTGCGGACCCCGGGGGTGGCGCTCGGGTTGGGGCTCGCGTGGCTGCTGTTGTTCGTGCCCGTGGCGAGGCTCCTGGTGCGCGACGACGCGACGCGGTTTCTGAGGTCGCTTCCATCTCCCATGTGGCCGCCGCGGTCGATCGCGGCGACCGCGCTCGTCGTGCTCCAGGTGCCGTGGTTGATGCTGTGGCTCGTCGGCGAAGGCGGACTGGGCGGTGCGCTCGTGATCGCGTTCACGCCGATCATCGCGGTGCTCGCGCGGGTCCGCACGAAGCCGCCGCGAGACGTGCCGGTGTGGCGCGGGCCGATCACCGCGCTGCTCGGAGTTTATCTTCGAGCGCTACGCCGGCGCGCGAGCGATGCGCTGCTGCGGGCGGTCGGGTTGGCGCTGCTGGCCGGTGGTGCCGCGGGTCTGTTCGTGCGTAACAATGCGCTCGCGCCGACGGATGCGAGCGTACTGGCCACGTCGGTGATCGCGGTCGTGCTCGTGCCCGGCTGGGCCGGCGCGCTGCTGCCGCTCGTCGAGGCGCACGGCCAGGCACGCTGGCTGGCGAGCTCGCTCGGCGCGAGTGATCACGTGCGCGTGGGTGTGCTCGGCGCTGCGATCGGAATCGTCTATGTCGGCGCGATGGTGATCGCGGTCGTGACCGCGTCGATCGTGGTCCGTGATCTCGCGACGGCGGGGGTGCTCGTGCCGATCGGCGTGGGGACGGCGATCGGGCTCGCGATGGTGGTCACGCGGGGCGCCGTGTGGGCCGAGGCGAGCCAGACTCCCGCGGCGAAGGTGGTGCTCGCGAGCATCGTTGCCTCGGCGCTCGCGGTGGTGCTGCTCGGGTGGCTCGGAGCCCTGGGGGTTGTGGCCCTCGCGACATTTGGATGGGTTACCGTCCCTCGTGCCGTTAGTGATTCCAGCGAGTTGGGAGGCGCAACGTGAGTAACGAGTTACCGTCCCTCTCTTTGGAGGGTCTGGTGGTGAAGCGCGGCGGCCGCACGATCATCGCGAAGCTGGGGCTTTCGGTGGCCGCGGGCGAGGTGGTCGGCATCGTCGGCAAGAATGGCTGTGGGAAGTCGACGCTGCTGATGGCGATCGCGGGCGTCCTCGCGCCGACCGAAGGGCGGATTTTGATCGCGGGCGCGAACGTGTGGGGGACGGGAAAGCAGCGGCGCGCGAGCCGACGCGCACTCGGTTACGTGCCCGAGAATGCGGATCCGCCGGGGTTCTTGCTCGGCGGCGAGCTGTGGGCGATGTGCGCCGCGAGCCGCGGCGTGGCGGGGCCGAGCGAGGCGCTGAGAGCGGCGATGGGGCTCGACGAGCTGCGCGAGGTCGCGATCGAGCGGATGTCGCTCGGCCAGCGCCGACGCGCTTGCATCGGAGCGGCGCTGCTCGGTCCGCCGAAGCTGCTCGTGCTCGACGAACCGGATAACGGGCTCGATGCGAAGCGCATGACTGCGCTCGGCGAGCTGATTTTGGATCACTGTGCCGGCGGCGCGGGCGCCGAAAATAACAGCGCGATCGTAGCAACCCACGACCGCGATCTGCTCACGCGCATCGCTGCGCGTATCGTCGAGATTTAGTTACGCTGCAGCGGCGGCAGCCGGAGCAGTCGCGGCGACGGGATAAACCGCGACGCGTTGCTTCGTCTTGCCGTAGCGCTCGAACTTGACGATGCCGCCACACTTGGCGAACAGCGTGAAGTCGCGGCCGATGCCGACGTTCTCACCGGCGTGGAACTTGGTTCCAACCTGGCGAACGAGCACGGCGCCGCCCTTGACGGTCTCGCCGCCAAAGCGCTTCACGCCGCGCATTTTCGGCTGCGAATCGCGGCCGTTACGAGTCGAACCTTGTCCTTTTTTATGAGCCATGGCGGTACTCCTTACGCGGCTTCGATGGCCGAGATCTTGACGGCCGTGAGGTCCTGACGATGACCGTTACGACGGACGTAGTTCTTGCGATGACGCATCTTGAAGACGACGAGCTTCTCGCCACGCGTCTGCTCGACGATCTCCGCCGTGACTTTGGCGCCTGCAACCGTCGGCTTACCGACGGTCACGGTGGCGCCATCGCCGGACGAGACAAGAAGCACTTGGTCGAAGATGATCTTGGCGCCAGTGTCGCCTTCGAGCTTCTCGATCAAGAGGGTCTTGCCGGGTTCGGCCCGATACTGTTTTCCACCCGTTTGGATTACGGCGTACATGACGTGGGTCTCCGCGAAAAAGCGATTACGAATCGCGGACTTTACGGATCCTGCGGCGAAGGTCAAGTCCCGCTTACCGACCAAGTCGTTTGTGCAATAGATCCGAGGTGATCACGGGGTTCGCGCGGCCCTGGGTCAGCTTCATGACCTGGCCGACGAAGAATCCGAACAGGCCATCCTTGCCCGCGGCGAACGCTTCGGCCTGTTTGGCATTGGCCGAGACGACCTGTTCGACGATCTCCCAGAGCGCCGCCTCGTCGCTGATCTGCTGCACGCCGCGCCTCTCGACGATCGCCGCGGGCGCCTCGCCGGTCTTGTAGGACTCCTCGAAGATCTCCTTGCCGATCTTGCCGCTGATCGTGCCGTTCTCGACGAGGACGACGAGATCCGAGAGGGTCTGCGCCGACATCGGCGTGTCGTCGATCGTCTTGCCATCGGCGTTGAGCGCGCCGAGCAGCTCGCTCAGCATCCAGTTCGCGATCGTCCGCCCCGATCCCTGGCCGGAGGAGGCTACAAGGGTTGGCTCCGGACCATGCGCCTTCTCGGCGGCGTCGAAGTAGTCGGCGAGCGCGCGCTCCGAGATCAGGGTGCGCGCATCGTCGGGAGAGAGGCCGTGCTGCTTGAGGTACCGCTCGAAGCGCTGGGTCGGGAGCTCCGGCAGGGACTTCAAGATCGAGCCCATCAAGGCGCCGTCCACGACGAGGGGCGGGAGATCCGGATCGGGGAAGTAGCGGTAGTCCTCGGCGGTCTCTTTCGAGCGCATCGGCGCCGACGCGCCGAGGTCCGCGTCCCACAGGCGAGTCTCCTGGATGATCCGCTCGCCCTGCTCGAGCAGGCGAATCTGGCGCGCGATCTCGTGCTCGATCGCGTTCTGCACGAACCGAAACGAGTTGATGTTCTTGAGCTCGGTGCGCGTGCCGAGCCGGTCTTCGCCGCGCCGACGCACCGACACGTTCGCGTCGCAGCGCAGCTGGCCCTTCTCCATGTCCGCCTCGGAGATCTCGAGCCAGCGGACGAGGCGATGCAGCGAGCGCATGAACTCGGCGGCTTCCTCGGAGGAGTGCATCGCCGGCGCCGACACGACCTCGACGAGCGCGACCCCCGCGCGATTGAGATCGACGTGCGAGAACGCACCGACGTGGGTGTTCTTGCCCGCATCTTCTTCGAGGTGGATGCGCGTGAGCGGCACGCGATGGATCGCGCCATTCATGACGAGATCCAGGTGGCCATCTTCGCAGAGCGGCTCGTCGTACTGCGAGATCTGGTAGCCCTTCGGCTGATCCGGATAGAAGTAGTGCTTGCGCGAGAACCGGCAGCGCGCGCGGATCTTGGATCCGGTCGCGACGCCGAGGAGGAGCGCGAGCTCGAGCGCGTGGCGATTGAACTGCGGCAGCGTGCCAGGCATGCCCAGGACGAGCGGATCGGTGAGCGAGTTCGGCGACGCCCCGAACCTCACGGCCGAGGACGAGAAGGCCTTGGACGTGGTGGCGAGCTGGACGTGGACCTCGAGGCCGATCACGGGTTCCCAGTTCTCGAGCAGCTCGTCGAGGGGGCTCATGCGGGCACGCCTCCCGGGCGCCGTGCACCGAGGCCGACCGCGGCTTCGATCACCGCGCCGGTGCGCAGGAGCGTGGCTTCGTCGAGCGGTTTGCCGAGGAGCTGCGCGCCGATCGGCAGGCCCTCGCGGGTGAGGCCGCACGGCACGCTCATGCCGGGAATCCCGGCGAGGTTGCACGACAGCGTGAACACGTCGCCGAGGTACATCTCGAGCGGCGAGGCCTTGGCGTTGAAGCGGAACGCGGCGGTCGGCGTGGTCGGCGTGAGGATCACGTCGACGTGCTGGAACGCCTTGTCGAAGTCGCGCTTGATCAGCGTGCGGATCTGCTGCGCCTTCTTGTAGTACGCGTCGTAGTAGCCCGAACGCAGCGCGTACGTGCCGAGCATGATCCGGCGCTTGACCTCGGGACCGAAGCCCTGGCCGCGCGACTTGACGTAGAGGTCGTACAGATTCTTCGCGCCCGCGGCGGCCTTGCCGAACCGGATGCCGTCGTAGCGCGCGAGGTTCGAGGAGGCCTCGGCGGGCGCGACGATGTAGTACGCGGCGAGCGAGTGCGTGGTGTTGGGCAGCGAGATCTCGACGAGGATCGCACCGCGTTCGACGAGCGCCTGCTTGGTCTTTTCGAGCGCGGCGCGGACGTCGTCGTCGATCGTACCCTCGTAATATTCGTGCGGGATGCCGACGCGGAGGCCCCTCACATCGCCGGTGAGCGCATCGGTGTATTTGGGTACTGGCGCGTCGAGCGAGGTCGAGTCGCGCGGATCGAGCCCGGCGATCACCTCGAGCATCAGCGCCGCATCGCGCACGCTGCGCGTGAGCGGACCGACCTGATCGAGCGAGCTCGCGAACGCGACGACGCCCCAGCGCGACACGCGGCCGTACGTGGGCTTGAATCCGACGCAGCCGCAGAACGCCGCGGGCTGGCGCACCGAGCCCCCGGTGTCGGTGCCGAGGCTCGCGGCACACAGGCCCGCCGCGACTGCTGCCGACGAGCCACCCGACGAGCCGCCCGGGACGCGCGCGGTGTCCCAGGGGTTCTTGGTCTTCTTGTACGCGCTGCGCTCGGTCGAGCTGCCCATCCCGAACTCGTCGCAGTTCACCTTGCCCAGGATGATCGCGCCGGCGGCGCGCAGCTTCTCGACGACGGTGCCGTCGTACGGCGGGATCCAGCCCTCGAGGATCTTCGAGCCCGCGGTGGTCGCGATGCCCTTGGTGACCAGCATGTCCTTGAGCGCGATCGGCACGCCGGCGAGCGGCCCGAGCGGCTGGTTCGCGGCGCGCGCCTTGTCGACCTCCTGCGCGGCCTTGCGCGCTTCGTCGCTCGAGACCGCGAGGTACGCGCCGAGCTCGCGATCGACGTTCGCGATCCGCGCGAGATAGTGATCGACGATGCGCGCGGCGGTGAGCTCGCCCGAGGCGACCTTGGCCGCGGTCTCGACGACCGAGAGCCACTGGGTCGGCTCGCTCACGCATCACCGCCGTTGATGATTGCCGGCACGAGGAACGTGTCGCCTTCGCGGGCGGGCGCGCCTTCGAGCGCTGCACTCGCGGGGAGCGACGGCGCGGCCTCGTCGGAGCGCAGCCGCAGGTCCATCGGCACCGCGTGGGTCATCGCCGGCACCCCCTCGGTCTCGACGGTGGCGAGCGAGATGAAGTAGCCGAGGATCGCTCCGAGCTCGTCCTGCATCCTCGCCGCTTCGTCGGGCTCGAGGTGCAAGCGCGCGAGCATCGCGATCTCGTCGACCTCTTTGCGCGTCAGCGTCGGCACGGCTTACTCCGGAAGTGGCTGAGGTTGCAGCTCCGGCCGGCCGCCCATGCGACCCGCGAGCTCCGCGCCCATCTTGAGGTACTCGTCGGCGACGCGGCCCGCGGTGTTGACGTCGCCCTTCTCGATCGCGGCGATCAATTCGCGATGATGTTTGCGCACCTGATCCTGCGGGCCCGCGAGGTTCGCGAGCAGCGGCATGAAGCCACGCACGCCGTCGCGCACGGTGTTGATCAACAGCAGCATGACCTGGTTGCCGCACATCGCGGCGATCGCGACGTAGAACTCGAAATCGAGATCGAACAGCTCGGCCGCGTTCGTGGTCTGGTCCGCCTTGTCGGCGAGCGCACGCAGCCGGATGGTGCCGTCTTTTTGGCCGCGCGCCGCGGCGAGCCGTGCGATCTCGCGGCCCATGATCCGTCGGAACTCGAGGAGGTCGCGGATCAGCTCGGGCTTGCCACCGGCGAGCGGCAGGAGGTGCTGGACCAGCTCGAGGCCGCCGGTCTCCATGAAGTTTTGGACCCGCGTGCCATCGCCCTGGCGGATCCGCACGAGCCCGAGGTGCTCGAGCTTCTTGAGGGCCTCGCGCAGCGATGCGCGGTTGACGTGAAGGCGCTTGGACAGCTCGCGCTCCGGCGGCAGCTTGGAGCCAGGCGGATACTGGCCGTTGAGGATCAACGCCCGGAGCTGCTCGGCGATCTCTTCAGCTACGCGCTGCTTCTCGACCGGCTTGAGCATTCCTCGTGACAGAGGGTAACCCAAGGTCACTCCAAGTAGAATAGCTTGAGACCCAACCTCTGCGCGTGTTACGGCTGCGGGGTGGGTGCCGTTTCGGGTCAACCAGCGACGGGCGGGAGCATGCGGGTGCTGCTCGTCGAAGCAGGCACATCGAGCGACGTGTTCGACGTCGTCGAGCTCACCGACACCACGCTGCTGGCGCGCTCGCCCTTCCTGTTCGAGATCGGCGAGGAGCTCAAGCTCCGGATCGATCGCGATGGATCGATCCGTGATGCCACCGCGCGGATCAAGAGCCACCGCGCCGACGGTGTGAGCGAGCTCGAGCTCCTCGAGCAGAGCGAGCCGCGTCGCGTGGTCAGCGGCTGATGCAGGTGGCCGAGCTCGACGAGGTCCAGTACGACCTCGAGCTCGAAGGCGAGCTGGCGCGAGAACAACTCTCGCGGCGAGTGTGGGAGAGCAAAGGCTGGGCAACGGTCGCGATCGCGTTTCGCGAGCGCGCGACAACGGGTGCATGGAAGGCGCCGAAGCTCGCGCTGCTGCGGTTCCGCCGCGTCCACGAGAGCTGGCAGCGCCAGGCGCAGATCACGCTGAGCGGGACCGAGGCACACGCGCTCGCCGGCGAGCTCTCCAGCTGGTTCGGTGCCGCCGCGCCCGACGACGACTAGCCGCTTGCTCAGCGCTTCTTGAGACGCGCTTCGAGCACGCGGACTTCGCTCGAGGCTTCGGAGTGGTTCGGCTTGATCCGGATCACCTCGCGGAAGTGCTCGAGCGCTTCACGCTCGCGCCCCAGGATGCGCTCGACGCGACCGAGATAGAACCGCGCTGTCGGCGATTGCTCGGAGCGCTCGGCCGCACGCTGGAGCTCGCTGCGGGTCTTCTGCGCGAGCGCTTGCTTGTCGGACGCCGCGGCGAACTTGGTCCACGTGAACAGCGCCTGGTACTCCGGCTCCTGGGGCTGGAGCTCGACGGCCATCGTGAATTCTTTCATCGCGGTCTCGAGCTGCTCGCGCCGCAGCGCCATCTCGCCGCGTCGGAAGGCTTCCTCGGCGTGCATCACGCGCATCGCGAGCTCGTCGGCCTTCGCCTCCTCGGCGCGGACCGCGGACTCACCGCCGCGCGACAGGACGGTCATGTACTCGGTGCGCTTGACCGTGTCGTTGAGCACGGCAAATGCGGCATTGATGATCGCCATCAGGCGCTGCGAATCGCGATCGTGAATACCGAGCGAGGCGAGCCGATCGGGGTGGAGCTTGCGCGCGAGCGTGAAGTACGCCGCGCGGATGATATCGGGGGCCGCATCCTGCGAGATGCCGAGGAGGTTGTAGTGATCGGCGCCGCGCTCGACGAGGGCGAGCCGCTCGCGGATCAGGTTCTCGGTCTCGATCGTCGCCGCGGTGTTCGTGCGCGAGCGGGTAGGTGCTGGGCTCGGGCTCGGGCTCGGGGGCCGGGTCGCGAGCGGTGACGTCGCGCGGCTCTGGCTGATCGTCCTCGAGATCGCGGGCTCGCCCGGCGAGGCACCGCGCATCGGGGTCTGCGTGCGCGCCACGTGTGGAGGCGCCTCGTCGTCGGGCGTAGGCGCGCGGCCGTACGCGATGTCTTGCGGGGTCGGCGTCCGGCCCGAAATGGTGCGCGGCAGCGCCGGGTTGTTGGCGGTCGCAGCCCGCGAGATCACGGGATTTCCTGTCGGAGAACGCGGCACGACCGGGGTGGGAGCGCGAGGAATCGCTGGATTGCTACCCGTCACCGGGCGCGATGCGGGGCGGATCGGCTGGCGCGGATCGGCGGTGGGCACGCGACCGACCGTGGGCGTGCTGCCCGTCGGCAAGCTCGCGCGCGGTTGATCGAAGGCCGGGTGCGAGGTCGGGGTCTGCGTGCGCGGCGCCTCGGGCGTGCGCGAGCGCAGGCTCACACCGTCGGGCGGGACCACGTTGACGATGGGCGTCGAGGCCCGGCCGCGCGGGATCACGGTCGCGGCGTCCTCGTTGATCGCGTGCGGCTTACGGAACGTCGGGGTGTTCGTGATCGAGCCTGGTCGCGGCGGCAGCATGCCGGCGTAGACGCCCTGCACCGGCGGCGGCATCGAGGTCGGTTTGCGAGGTCGATTGGTCGGAATTTCGGTGGCCGAGACCTCACACGAACCATACGAAGCGAGCGCGTAGACGATCGCGCGGACGCCGCGCTCGCCGACCTCGGGATGCTCGACGGTGACATCGGCGAGGTTCGCGCCCGTGATCAGCTTCTGAAGCACCGGCTTGTCGGCCTCGGCGAAGCCGAACTGCGGCAGATCGCCGATCGCATCGGGCGTCAGCTTGAACCACACGCCGAACAGCGAAAGCTCCTCGGAGAGCCGCGCCTCCGAGAGGTTGCCGCGCGCGCCCATATTGATGACCGCGCGGACATCGAGCTCGTTGCCCGGGATGACGGGGACGGTGATCTGATCCTCGATCACGAAATCGCCGCGATCGAGCGAGAACGTGCGGGCGGCGCGCTGGGCGACGAGCCGGCGGCGCAGCCGTTGCGCTTGGTCGGGCTGGAGGCGCGCGGCCTCGGCGATGACCTCGACCTCGTCGCGATGGGGCGAGGCCGCGACCCGGCGTGTGATGTCGGAGACCTGCGTCGACGAGACCAGGCCGCCGGTCAGCGCCAGGCGCACCGCGGCGTCGCTCGCGAGCGGCGAGCTCGCACCGACGACGGCCCCCTGCGCGAAGGCGATCCGGTAGGGCTTGCCCTCGGCCGTGATGGTCAGCTGGCCCGAAAGGCCGCGTTTCGCGAGCGCACCGAGGGTCTGCCCCCACGGCCGATCCGAGACCGATCCCTTGGCGAGGACCGCCATTACCGCTTCCACCACCGACGGGTGAGGTAGGCGATCGCCGCGATCACGACGAGAAGGGCAACGAGGGTGACCACGGTCTGGTTTCCGCGAGCATACGCCCACCAGGCCGCGATGGCGCTCGCGGGGACATCACCCATGCCTAGAGGATGGTCAGGTCCACGAGTGGAGTCAATCCATGCGTGGCTGCTACAATCTGACTTGCGTGAGTACCTCGTTTCCTCTCGATGGAGCGCGACTCCGGTTCGCGGGCGATACCAACATCGGGCGCAAGCGCGATCACAACGAGGACTCGATCGCCGTGCCGGAAGCCGGCGAGCGCCTCGCGATCGTCTGTGACGGCATGGGCGGTCATGCGAGCGGCGAGGTCGCGAGTCGCCTCGCGGTCGAGCTGATCGTCGATCACTTCACCGAGACCGGGAAGCAGCAGATTTTGACCTGGCCGTACAAGGTCGACCGCGACATGCGCAAAGACGTGAACCGGATGATCACCGGCATCATGTTGGCGAACCTCGAGATCTTCGAGCGGTCGCAGCGCGAGCAGCGGTTCAAGGGCATGGGCACCACCTGCGTGGCGCAATACTTTCTCGACGATCACATGATCATCGGCCACGTCGGCGATAGCCGCTGTTATCGCCAGCGCGGCACCGAGCTCACGCAGCTCACCGAAGATCACTCGCTGATCAACGACTACATTCGGATGAAGCGGGTCACGCCAGAAGAGGCGGAGAACTGGCCGCACAAGAACGTGATCGTTCGCGCGCTCGGCATGAAGGAGAGCGTGCAGGTCGACATCGTCACCGAGAAGCCCCACGTCGGCGATATCTACCTGCTGTGCTCCGATGGCTTGACCGGCATGCTCAAGGACGATCAGATCGCGCACATCCTCTCGAGCGAGCGCGATCTCGATCGCGCCGTCGAGCGGTTGATCGATGCCGCGAACGAAGAGGGCGGCGTCGACAACATCTCGTGCGTGATCGCACGCGTCGAGGCACCGTGAAGCGCGCGCTGTTGCTGCTCCTGCTGGTCGCGTGCAGCAAGCGCGACGAGCGCCACGCGCAGAAGCTGCCCGCACCGCAGGTCGCACCGCTACCCGCGGTCGAAGTGCAGCGCGGCAAAGATGCATGCGACGCCTACGTCGCCAAGGTTTGTGCGTGCACCTCGGACGAAGCGAAGAAGGCGTGCCCCCTCGCGCAAGCGCTGCCGCAGGCGCTCCAGATCGCGCTCGAGACCTCGATGAATCCTTCGACGGATAAAGACAGCGCGATGCGCGCACAGGTCAACGTGCGCGAGACCGCGAAAGAGTGCATCGAGCAGACGGCGAAGTTGTCGGCGCTCGGCTGTCCGTAGTCGCGACAGGTTCCGAGAGCCACAGCGGCGCGCAGCTACAGCCGCGCTTCCCCACGAGCTCCTAGATCACGATCGGCTCGCCCGCGTTCGCCGCGTTCGCGGTGGCGTGAGCCCACACGACCGTGCGGGTGAGGTCGCGCTCGACTCGCGCGCCCTCGCCCACCACTGCATACGGACCGACGGTGACGTTCGCGCCGATCACTGCGCTAGCGCAGATCTTCACTGGTTCGACGAGCTGCGCGGTCGGATGGATGCGCGCGGTCGGATCGATGCCGGAGAGCCGGCCCGGCGGATGGCGCAGCGGGGTGCCGCCGAGCAGCGCCCAGTTCGATTCGAGGTAGCGCTCGGGCGTCGAGTGCTCGGCGAAGTAGCCATCCACGTGCTCGTACGCGAGCACCGGTTCGCCCGCGCGCAGCCACGGCAAGTAGCCCTGGCGGATCGAATCGGACTCGTCCTCGGGGAGCCGCGCGACGACGGATGGCCGCGTGACGTGCGCACCGCAGAACATGTGCTCGCCATCGCCGAGGATGTTCGTGATCCGGCCATCGGGTTGGACCTCGACGGCGCCCCACGCCTTCGCATCGGGGACGCGGCGCACGACCATCATCGCGATCGGGTTCGTCGCGCGATAGGCCGCGACGAGCGCGGTGACATCGAGATCGAAGATCAGCTTGCCGTTGATCGAGAGGAACGGCTCGTCGGTGTGATCGGGATCGAGGAGCGGCAGCGCATGCTTGAGGCCACCACCGGTGCCGAGGAGGATCGGCTCGTCGATGTACGTGATGCGCGCGCCGTACGCGCGGCCATCCCCGAGCTCGTGCTGGATCAAGTCCCCCTTGTGATGGAGGTTGATCACGATGTCGCGGATGCCGTGAGCGACGAGGTTCGTGAGGCCGTAGCCGAGGATCGGGATGCCGCAGACCGGCAACATCGGTTTGGGGCGCTCGCTGCCGAGCTTGCCGAGCCTCGACGAGAGGCCCGCGCACAGAATCATGGCGCGCATGTGCGCGGATGATACCGTCAACCATGCGCGTACGGCCGCTCGAGCGTGCAGACCTGCCGGCTGCGACTGCGATCCTCGCCGCCGCGTGCGCGTTCGATCGCGCCGCCGTGGTCGCGGACGAGAAGTTGTTCGGCCGAGGGCCGGTCGGCGATCCTCGCGCGTGGGGCGCGTGGGAGGGCGAGGCGCTCGTCGGTGTCGCGGCGATCTGCGCGAGGTATTTGAGAGTGCTCGCCGTGATGCCAGCCGCGCGTGCGCGAGGCGTGGGCAGTGCGTTGCTCGCGACGTGCGAGACCGCGGCACGCGAGGCTGGCGAACCGCGGCTACGCGCGCTCGATCAGCCTGGAAATTATCTCGCGCCCGGGATCGATGTCGGCAACCACGAGGTGATCACCTGGCTCGAGAAGCGCGACTGGGTGCGTGATGGCGAGCCGCGTGCGAACTTGTGGATCGCCGTGCGCGACAACCCGCGGGTGACGAAGGCGCGGGCGGAAGCCTTGGCCGAGGCGGTACGCGAGCAGGGCTACGACGTGCGGCGCGCACGGGTCGATGAGACCGCACTCGTCGACGCGGTCGCGAAGGAGTTCGGCGGAGCCTGGCCGTTCGAGCTCGCGGCCGCGCTGCAGGATCCCGTTGGTGTTCACGTCGCGCTGCACGAGGGCGCGTACTGCGCGTTCGCCGCGCACGATGGCAACAATCGCGGTTTGGGTTGGTTCGGACCGACCGGTACATGGCCCGCGCATCGCGGCAAGGGTCTCGGCGAGGCCCTGCTCCTGGCGTGCCTCGTCGATGTCGCCGAGCACCACGAGCGCTGCGAGGTCGCGTGGATCGGGCCGCGCCCGTTCTACGAGAAGGCGGCCGGCCTCGTCGAGGATCGTGCGTTTGTCGCGATGATCAAGCGCTTCACATGAAGCTGCTGATCGCGCTGCTGATGGGATGCGGTCGGGTCGCGTTCGATCCCGTTTCGGTCCCCGTGCCGGTCCCCGTGCCGGTCGACGATGCCGCGGTCGATAGTGCGCACGTGTGCGCGACGTGGGGGCCGTGGGGACCGCCCGTCCAGCTCTCCGAGCTCGATGGCGGCACGTTGACCGACTACGATCCGACGCAGACCGCAGACCGGCTGCAACTGTTCTTCGTGCGCGGTGTCGGCGCGCCATACGATGTCTCCTTTGCGAAGCGCGCGAGTGTTCAGGAGCCGTACGTCATGCAGGCGAACCCGGCGTTCGATGGCCCCAACGACGACGTCGATCCATCGATCAGCGCGGACGGCTTGGATCTGATCTTCGAGAGCGATCGCTCCGGCACGGCCGAGCCGTGGGAAGTGACACGCACGTCGGTCGACGAGGACTTCGGTGCACCACAGGTCGCGCGCGGCTTCGAGTCCCTCGCGCTCGATGGCCAGCTCGGCTTGGACCTGTCGGCCGATGGCCTGGTGTTCTACGCTACGGTCGCGGGCGCCTTCGTGAAGTACACCCGCGCAGATCGCGCCAGTGCGTTCGTCCAGGCCGAGGTCTATGCCATCGGCGCGCTCGAATTTCCGGACATGCGCGACGACGAGCTCGAGCTGCTCAACAGCGTCGATACGCCCGGCCAATACATCGTGGTGCGGACGCGATCCTCGAGGACGGACCCGTTCGGCCCGACCACGTTCCTCACGTTTCCCGGAGCGAGCTACGATCCGTTTCTCGAACCAGGCAGTGCCGCCATGCTGTTCGGATCGAACAACAACTTCTATCGCGCGACTCGCACGTGTACTGACTAGTAGACTGGCGACGGGCCGTACGACAAGGCGAACCAGCTCGCGAGGCTCGTCGCGGTCCAGCTCGCGCGATGGAGCCGCGGATAGAGCACGCGCGGTTATCGGTGGCGATCGCGTGCACGGTCTCTTTCGCGAGCGTGTCGGCATCGCCGGTCGGCGTGAACTTGCCGAGGAGCCACCACCACCGCTGTGGTCCGTGCACGTGGCGGATGTAGCTGGGTCTGCTTGCCATCGATCGCGGACCCACCGAACGACGTCACGAACGGGAACAGGTTCTGGCGACCGCGCACGGCCGGGCACGGCCGCGCCGTGGACGCGCCGTGGACGCGGCTGAAGCCCATGCCGTGCGGGGCGCTCGAAGCCTCGAACGACTTGAGGCGTTTGCTACGCGGTCGTCAGGTGCAGCAAGTACTCGACGTTGCCAGCAGGGCCGGTGATCGGCGATTCCACGTCTTCGCCAGCGATGAAGTTGTTCGCCGCGGCCCACGTGCGGATCTTGTCGACCGCGCTGCGCCGCACCGCTTCGTCCTTGACGACGCCCCCGCGGCCGACCTGATCGCGGCCGACCTCGAACTGCGGCTTCACCAGCACGATGACCGATTTGCCAAGGGGCGCGCGCAGGAGCTCCGCGGTGCGCGGTAGCACGAGCGTGAGCGAGATGAACGACACATCGATCACCGCGAGGTCGCACGCCTCGGGGACGAGTGCCAGGTCCATGTTGCGGACGTTCTCGCGCTCGAGCACGACCACACGCTCGTCTTGCCGGATGCTCCACGCGAGCTGGCCGTAGCCGACATCGATCGCGTACACCCGCTTCGCGCCGCGGCGGAGCAAGAGGTCGGTGAACCCACCCGTCGAGGCACCGATATCGAGGCACGTGTACCCCTGCGGATCGATCCCGAACGCATCGAGGCCTTGCAAGAGCTTGAGCGCGCCGCGCGAGACGTAGGGGTGATCCTCCTCCTTGAGCGTGATCTCGAACGACACGTTGACGAGCGAGCCCGGCTTGGCGGCGGGCAGGCCATTGATCAACACGACGCCACTCATCACGAGCGCATTCGCGCGATCGCGGCTCGCGGCGAGCCCGCGGTCGACGAGGAGCTTGTCCAACCGCTCTTTGATGACCTTCGCCATTACTTGCTCGACATGTAGATGTGATTCACCCCGCCATAGCGCGTGCTCGAGATGTACAGGCGACACCCATCCGGCGAGATCCAGCTCGGACCATCCGCCGCGTCGGCGACGCTCACGTTCGGAACGAGGGTGGCAGGGCCGAACACGTCCAGGGTGGTAGCGCGAGTCGCCGTGTAGATGTCATAGCCACCGTCGCGATTCGAACGAAAGAAGATCGTCAACCCGTCCTCGGTCACCACGGGGTCACCTTCGTCGTACGTGGTCGACAGCTCGCTGATCTCGATGCGCAGGCTGAAGGTCGTGCCGGTCCGAACCGAGTGAAAGAGGTCTCCGTTCGCGTCGTAGTAAAGCTCGTTGCCCACGAGGTAGCCCTGCGCGTCGTTGCCCGAATCGAGGGTCGGGATGACTCCGAGGTCCGAGAACACCCCGCCGGTCACGCTGGCGACGTGCAGGTGATTCCCGTTGTCCTGCTGTCGGAACACGAACGTCGTGCCGTCCTCGGAGATCGTCGGATCGCGCTCGCCGAACCCGGTGTTCAGATCGGCGAGTGCATCGACGACAAACGGCGCCGTGACGCTGACCCGCGTCGCCGTGAACAGATCGCTCTGCGCGCCCGCATCGCGATCGCTCCAGAAGTACGCGGTCAGCTCGTCGGGCGAGAACCGCGCGGTGCCGTCGTTCGTGGTGCTCGTGAGCTCGTGGACCAAGACCGGTGTGCCGAAGGTCGCCGCCTGACACGCGCCGAGTGGCGCATCGGGTGGCACCACCGCGAAGTCGATTCGACCGCAGGCGGTGATGGCAACGACGACAACGACGACAACGACCGCGAGAGCGCGCATCCGACTGCAATCGTACGACCTTCCGAGCTACCCCACCGATCGTTTGACAAATAGCACGGTCGTTCTATCTTGTAGAGGTGACGAAAGGAGAAGAGACCCGCCAGGTGATCCTCGGACGAGCGTTCGAGCTCGCGAGCGTGCTGGGCGTCTCCGGGCTCACGATCGGTCGCCTCGCCGAGGAGACCAAGCTCTCCAAGAGCGGCCTGTTCGCGCACTTCGGCTCGAAAGAAAACCTCGATGTCGCGGTGGTCGAAGAGGCGAGTCGCCAGTTCGTCCAGGAGGTCATGGTCCCTGCCCTGCGCGAGCCGCGTGGCGAGCCTCGCGTACGCGCCCTGTTCGAGCGCTGGCTCACCTGGGGACAGCGCCCAGGAGGGTGTTTCTTCGTCGGAGCGGGCGCCGAGCTCGACGACCGCCCCGGCCCCTCGCGCGATGCGCTCGTGCGCGCCTGCCACGACTGGATCGACGAGCTCGCGAAGGCCGCTCGGATCGCGGTTCGTGAAGGTCACTTCATCTCGAGCCTCGAGCCGGAGCAATTCGCGTTCGAGCTCTACGGGCTCATGCTGAGCTTTCATCAGTACCACCGGTTCCTCCGCGACCCACTCGCGTTGGAACGCACACGCCGCACGTTCGACCGCCTGGTCGCATCGGCACGCACTCGGTCTCGCTAGCACCCAGGAGGAGTACACCGCATCATGTTGGCCCTATCATCGAGCAAAAAAAGCACGACCGTTCGCACGCCCTCCAAGACCTCGATCCGACTCGCGAAGGTCGCGCTCCAGACCGCGTTCGGCGTGTCCGAGGAGCTCGGCACCACGCTGGCCGAAAAGCTATTCATCACGCCGCGCCGGCACTCGCGCCCCGCTCGTGAGCGCGCCTTCCTCGCGACCGCTCGGTCCCTCTCGATCGAGGTCACGCTGCGCTCGCCGCGCTGGCACCACGCGAAGCGCACGATCGCCGCGTGGCGATGGGGCTTCGGCCCGGCGGTCCTCCTCGTCCACGGCTGGGAAGGCCGCGGGACCCAGCTCGGCGCCTTCATCGAGCCGCTCGTCGAAGCCGGCCTCTCGGTGATCGCGTTCGATGCGCCGGGCCACGGCAGCTCGCCCGAGAGCCAGCTGTACCTCACCGACCTCGCCGATTGCGTCGCCGATGTCGCCGCCGCCGCGGGTCCGCTCCACGCGATCATCGCGCACTCGTTCGGCGCGGCCGCGGTGCTCCTCGCCCACGCGCGTGCGGGGGTCGACGTCCAGCGCACGATCTTCGTCGCGCCGAACGCGATCCTCGACGATTCGATCCAGCAGTTCGCGCACACGCTCGGGCTCGACGATGCCGATCGCACGTTGCTCGAGCAGCGCCTGGTGGGCCAGACCGGCGTGCCATTCTCCGAGCTCGCGATCGATCGGCTGACCGCCGGTCGCGACTCCGCGCTGCTCGTCTTCCACGACGATGCCGATCGTGAAGTCCCACTGACGCAAGGCGAGCGCCTCGTCGCCGCGTGGCCGAACGCGCAGTTCGTGGTCACGCACGACCTCGGCCACCGCCGGATCTTGCGCGACTGCGATGTCATCGCGGCCGCGGTCGCGTTCGCGACCGAAGGCATCCCCGCCCCCACCTCCGATCTCGTGCGCGAAGTCGATCGTCACCTGCACGGCAGCCTCGCGTGATCACGCGAACCTACGACTACGACGAGCGTCCATTCGATCGCACCAAGGCGATCGCGATGTCGGGCCTCGAGTTCATGGAGGCGCTCGCGCGCGGCGAAGGCCCCGTGCCGCCGATCGCCGCGACGATGGGCTTCACGGTCGCCGAATTCGAAAAGGGCCGCGCCGTGTTCGAAGGCGAGCCGGGCCGCTTCGTCTACAACCCGATCGGCTCGGTGCACGGCGGCTGGTACGCGACGATCCTCGATTCCGCGCTCGGCTGCGCGATCCACACCGCGCTGCCGGCGGGGAAGATCTACACGACGGTCGACCTCAACATCACGTTCCTCCGGGCGCTCACCGAGCAATCCGGAATTGTCCGATGCGAGGGTAAGGTCATCCATTTCGGCGGCAGCATCGCGACCGCCGAGGGCCGAATCACGGGAAAAGACGGCACCCTGTACGCGACCGGAACCACGACCTGTCTCGTGATGACGCCCCGATAGGTCGGGTGCTTGACAGCCCTCCGAGGCCCGGATACAAGTACGCGCACCTGGGGATTTAGCTCAGCTGGGAGAGCGCTAGAATCGCACTCTAGAGGTCAGGGGTTCGATCCCCCTAATCTCCACCGGGAAACGGAAAGGTCTCGCAGAGATGCGGGGCCTTTTTCGTTTTCGGTAAGTGCGTCCAAATCGTCGGGGAACGATTGCGAATGCGTTGGCCGACACGACTTAGCTCGCTCTCCAATTGCGAAGTAGCTCACCCGCGTCCTTCATGTTCCAACGGCTCTCGAGATACCGAAGCACGTTGGCGACCACATCGCGTTGCTTCGGGTCGAGAAGGGACAAACGCTCTCGCGTCTCGGCAGGTCGATCCGGCTCGGACTGGTGTGGCCAGTTGCCAAGCGCGAACAACAGATAGCCGCGAATGTCGGCGCCATGCTTGTCGAGTGGATCGTCGGATGCGAGGCACGCTACGAGATACGCTGGAAGATAAGCGTGGAACGTTAGTGGGCTCAGCGTCGCGAGCGATTCGCGATGATAGAAAAGAACTTCGATCGGGATCGGATCCCATTTTCGTCGAACGAGCGCAGCGGCCATTTCATACGAATCGTCGCCGGTATATTTTGGCAGACGCATCTGCTCGATCCCCGTCGGGATCTCGACGTTGTCGAATGCTCGATGGATCTGAACGCGCAGCGCCGCGGGACTTTCTACTTGCACAGCTTCTTGTCCTTCTTGTAGTCGAGGACTTCCTTACAACTGTCGTAGGCCTTCTTGCCATCTCGGAACTGCGCTTCGCGGCGACTACTCATGCGCGGAATACAGTCGCTGTCGAAGCGTTCGATCGCCTCGACACACTTCGAGGTCTTCTTCATCGCGTCCTTGATCTCGCTGCAGCTCACGACCTTGTCGTCCTTCGACCAGGCGTCACAGCCCTTTCCGTAGTCTTTACAGCTCGTGTCCGCAACGTTCGCTCGCTCGGTGTACGTCGAATCCGAACAAGTGTAGATGCCCCCGTTTCCTTTCCGGGTGTTGAGCTCGTCGTAGCAATTTTTGCGACTCTTCTCGGCGTCGTTGGCCGCGTGCTCGGCTTCGCCGGCATCTCACCGCCGACCATGCGCGTGTACCCGATCGAGACGCGCATCGCCGAGAAGCTCCACGCGTAGACGCTGCCGCGGAAACGCCCCAACTCTCGCATCAAGGACCTGCCCGACCTCGCGCTACTCGCCGGCAGCCGCGCGATCGATGCTGTCCGCTTGCGCGGCGCCGTCGAACAAACCTTCGGCTTCCGGGCAACGCACGCGGTCCCGAGTGTCCTGCCCGATCCGCCGGCTACGTGGGCGCCGGCCTACGCCGCGCTGGCGCGCGAAGATCAATTGCCGTGGGCGACACTCGCCGACGTCTCGGCCGCTGCGCGAAGCTTTCTTGATCCGGTCCTAGCAACCGAGCCGGTCTCCACCTGGGATCCAGCCACGTGGCTCTGGGCGAGACGCTGATCCGTCGCGCCAAACCGCTCGACCCCGCGGAATGGAGACGAAGGGGACGGAACTCACCGGAACACAGGTTGTTGTTGAGAGTTTTAGCAGTAGGCTTTCGGCGTCAGTCTTTCTTCCATGCACCGCGCCGCACGCCACCTTCATGAGCGTGCAGCTGACCATCAGCGTTGAGGTAGATGATCATCGGTCGAGTTCGCTTGTTGATGTAGTTGTCGAGGCGTCCGTTGGCATGCGCCGCTAGTAGCGCACGCGACATGTCGCACTCAGCTTCTCGCCGCGCAGCATCACAACCGTCGCCTTCGTGACCGTCCAAGCTGTGCGCTCAGTGGGTCTCCGCCGAATCGCGAAGTCGCGGGTGACGATCACCCAGTTGTGCGACGCAATCGGCGGGATCCACTTCTCGTCTTCAGCATCGGGCGCGAAGTGATCGCGGTGGGCCTCGCAGCGCATACCGCCGCCACGCAGCCGCGCAACGAGGTCGGGCCCGTCGAGGTTCGCGTCCAAGTAGTAGACGAACGGTTCAGGCGGCCTTCGCGGCATCGAGGCCCCAACGCAACACACCCTCGATCACGTCATTGGTCAGGCTGTAGTCCTCTGCCAGTTGGGCGGCGGTATCGCCACCGCGGTACCGATCGACAATGACCTCGATTTGGACGGCGCTGCCGACAACCGTCGGTTTGCCGAACGAACGTCGAGGATCGAGGGCGATGATCCGTGGTTCCGTTGGCTCGCGACGCCATGGATAGAGGCGCTGTGGAAGCCGGCGATCATCGAGCTCGACGCGTTCCAGGCTGTCTTCGACCACTTCGCGAATCGCCGCCTGCCCACCTTGCGTGGCGTCGAGAAGCTTGCCGAGCGCCTCGACGAAGATACCTCGTCCATCGGTGCGAAACGGTGTGGTGAGAAGCGGACGATCGCCGCCAACGAACTTCAGCGCGTTGCGCACTCGCTGTAGTGGCAGGTCGAAGCGACGCGTCAGCGATGCGAGCACGTACGCTTCGGTAAGGTTGTTGAAGGTCAGCAATCCGCTCGCGCGATCGTGCTTGATCAGGCCGTGCATGCGCGTCTGCCCTCGGACACGCTGGCCGCGCACCCACTGGGCGAGCGTCGTTCGCGGCACGCCGAGATACATCGCGGACTCGCCGATGCCATACATCGGGAGCTCGCGCGGATCTCGACCACCGTAAAGGCTGACGACCTTTCCCATCACCTACTCGTACCTTTGTCTCGAGATCGCCGCAACTACGCTAGTGGTATCAACAGGCTTGCCGTGGAATAGCCCGATCGTTTCGCGAGTTTGCGGCTGGCCGAGCTCTACTCGACGAGGGTCTCGACCGCGTGGATCAAGATCATCTTACGAGCCAGGCCGGCGCCATGAAGAGGCATGCGCCAACTCCCACCACAGAGCCGAAGTCGAACGTGCTCGGGGCACGACGCGTCACC
Source organism: Kofleriaceae bacterium (assembly GCA_025357755.1). Taxonomy (GTDB): domain Bacteria; phylum Myxococcota_A; class Polyangia; order Haliangiales; family Haliangiaceae; genus JABFXX01. The sequence goes on from JANXOP010000106.1 coordinate 37,457, forward strand.
GATCAGCCTACGCTCGACGTGGAAGAGCTCGTCACGAAGACCGCGCAATTGCCGCGCGAACCGACCGAGCTGCCGATCGAGCCATCGCCGACGCGCTCCAATGCCTTGGTCACCGAGATCCGGAACAACACCAACTCATGCGGCTGGAATTCATTGGTCGGCTGCGGCACGAGCTTCACGACGCGGTCGCCGACGCGCTAGCCGGCACCGCCTGGGGCGCCGATCGATGCCCGTGTTTCGAGTACTGGTTCGCGTACTACGGACGTCGCAATGCCGCCGAGATCGAAGCGGCGATCCGTCGGTACGAGCCTGCGGTGAGCGGTTCGACAACGGTCGAGGACTACTTTGCGCCGCTCACTGTGCGAGTGCGAAGCGCTGTGAAACGCTGGCGCTCGACGGGCGAGGTCGATGCTCCATCGATCGATATTCCGCAGCCGGTCGCCGTGCTCGGCACGCTGGGACCGCCAACCGAGCTGGCCCGAATTCACCGCGATACGATCGCGGAGCGACTTGCGAGCCAGCACGGAGCGCGCGCGTGGCCCTGGTCGCGAGCACGAGCTCGCGGCCGTCACCGGCGACCGGCCTCGCCACACGCCGGCAGGCCGTCCCAGCTCGCGAGCTCCCGCTGATCACGCCGATCGCGAGCCAGAATCTCGCCGCTTGATGACCGCCCGTGCCTGCTCGCTACTTTTGACTTCGCTGAACACTAGCTGCTGACGCTGAGCGCTTCTCGAATAGCTCGCGCGATCCGGTACTTGCCATATGCGGGAGGCAACCAGGATGAGTCCTGACTGCAGCGCCAGGATTCGCCTGAGACCCAGCTACGAGCTACGAATCTCCGATGCCCACCGCGCGCGCCAGCTCCTCGAAGATGCGCTGACACTATCCGCCGACGTGTTCTCAGATCCTCGGGGACGCGAAGAAAGCGCAGATCAGCGGAAGGTCTAACGACGGCTCGAACTCGAGGCTCGGTTCGCGCTGTTGTCGCGACGTCCAGGGTTGACCTTACCGCGCTCCGATTGGGACGAACGCTTACCACTGCCCGTCGCGTTGTTCCCACGGCTCTGCGAGGACTTCTTGGCGTTGGTACCCTCGTACTCGTTCTCGTCCGCGTCCTCGTCCTCGTCGTTCTGAGCGTCCTCATCATCCTGCATCTCTGCCGCACGCTTGCCATGGTGGTCGGCGTCTTCGCTGTGGTCTTGGGCCGCGTTCGCGTGGTTAAAGGCCGCATCGAGGTGACGGTCGGCGTCGGCGTGGTTGCCGATCTCGCGATGCTCTGATGCCTGACGATGATGCATGGCGGCGGTCTCGTGGTGAAACGCCGCGTTGTCGTGATGGTCGACGGAACGCGTACCCGGATCTTCGTCAGTCTCGCTCTGCGATTGCCGCGAACGTTGGTTCTTGGACGATGACAATGACGACGACGACCCCGACGACCCCGACGACCCCGACGACCCCGACGACCCCGACGACGAAGAAGAGCCGCGACTGCTAGGGCGATTTGGTTCGTGCTTCTTGCTATTTCCCATGATGGAGTCACTCAAGCAAAACCAGAACCAGCGCAACTCGCGTTGATCGCGAGATCGCGGTGCACGAAGTGGTGTCAGCGCGCTCGGCACTACCGTTCCTGCATGGTCGATCCAGAAACGAAAGCCTGTTCGGTTGCGATGCCGCACGCCATCAAGAACAACTCGCAGGGGTGGGGCGTACATCGCAGCGAAGCTCCACGCGTAGACGTGGTGTAGACGAATTTCACGCGGGCTTGGTGTCTGCGATGTCGCGCCAGATCGAGCTCTACCGCCCACGCGATCTCGAGGCGACCGGCATCGACAAGTGCAACGGCATGACGTGACGATCTGCGCGACAGGTCACATTCGTTCCGCAGCAACTGCGACGACGACCTGTGCGGCGCGAACGCTCAGCGTCGCAGGTTCATGACCAGCTTCATGAGCCCGAAGCTAAGCACTCTGGAGGTCGGGGGCGACCCCCTTTCACTCCACCAGGTAGCCGAAACGGTCAGCGGAGGTGCGGGCCGTTTTTGGGTTTTGGAGCAGGGTTAACGGACGTGGACGGAGGTACGCAGATCCGGGAACTGCGCATCGATGGCGGTGGACATCGTGTTGAGATCGCTGTTCATGGCGCGCTGCTTGTCGTTCGCCTTGGCGCAGGCGTCGGCGCCCTTCTGCAACTCGGACTGGATCGTGTTGAGCTGCAGCGCGAGCGTCGGATCGGTAGCCAGATCGGTGAGCGACTCGACGTAGAGCTTCATGCCTCGCGCATTGATGTTGCCGCCGCGTCCATCGAGGTGCTCGTTGACAGCGCTCAGCTGGAGGATGATCGCCATGTTCGCTTCGATCGTGGCCCACCGGTTCGCGTCGCTCAAGATAGGGTTCTGACTGACCGTCGTCTTGAGCGTGCAGTGACCTGGGGTCAAGCTCAAGCTGGCCTTCGCCTGACAATTGGCCTGAATGCCTGCCGATGCCTGGCCCGATACTCCGCCATTGCCGGCGTTACCGGCAGCGCGAGCGCCGGCGCTGGCGCTGCACTCGCCGACCAGACCTGCGTCGAAGCGCGGCGGCTGGCACTCCAGCGTTGTCCTCACCTTGATCGCGTTGTGGATGAAGTTGGCGATCGCATTCGCGTTCGCTTCGACACCGAGCGCGGCGGCGAGGCCGGCGGTCGCACGGGCGTTCATCTCGTACGCTTGGTTGACCGCCTACAGATAACCCTCTGCTTCGACGACCCACGAGGCGTACTTGGCTGGCATCCGGGCGATCGGGAGCGTGATCTCTGCAGACGCGCTGACCGAGGCGCTTCCCCCAAAAGACCCGCCACCGCCACTCACACAGGCGGAGGAGAGCGAGACAGCAGCGAGGATGGCAGCAGATTTCGAGCGATTCATTCCTAATTCCTGTCGCGATAGTCTGGATTCAAGGCGCGCCAGTACAAGGATTCAAGGCGCGCCAGTACAAAGCGCGAGCTCTCAGCACTTCGCAAGCGGCGTACCATGTCGTGGGAACCTGCACGGCTACTCGTGGGCTTTTCGCCGGGCGCAATCGCCCACGTTGGGCGATCGCGCTCGTCGCGCGCGCGGGCTGCGCGCCGCTTTGCCGCCGGCGTCATCGAGCTCAGAACTTCCCGACGACGGAGAGGTCGTAGCCGTTGGACGTCGGCGAGAGCGCGAATTGGACCTCGGGATGTTGGGCATACAGCGAGGGCACCGCGAGCCCCTCAGTCGATCGGCACACCGATGATCGCCTTCGCGATGATCTCATCCGGGTTCGTGCTGTAGCCAACACCGATGCCGAGGTCGAGATCCCAATGGCCGATCGATGTATCGACGATCGCGAACGTCGACTGCTGCGCTCGCGCGAAGTTGACGAGCGATCGAGTCTCGCCCGCTCCGTTGTAGCTCTCGAACCCGAGAGCGACCTTCTCGGCAACACGGTAGTCGAGCTTGGTATCGAGCTCGATTGATGGTGGAGCCGAAGCCGGGCCTTCCACCTTGAAGTCGAGGTTCACGTTGAAGCCCGCGATCCACCGGCCCTCGCGAAATCCGAGGATGCCCTTGAGCTCGGCATTGAACGGGTTGATATCGAGCTCGCGATCGACGCCGCCGAACTCGAAGTTCGCGCCCCAGAACCAATGTTGATCGCTCGGACGAGGCGCTATGAACTTCACGCGCACCTTGACGCCGTCGACGTGAAACCGAACATCGCGATCGAGCGTAGCGAGCGGTAGATACAAGCCGATCTCGAGGTAGCGCGTCACGCCGTACGCGAGCTCGGGCGTGACGCGATAGCGATGCACCGATTGCTGCTCGCCATCGTAGTCCGCGACCGGGTCGCCGCTCACGACGTAGTTGTTATGGACGTCGAGACCGAACGTTCCAGGATCGCTCATCTCGTCGAGATAGACCTGGATCTCTTCGGGCGCGGCACCCGCGGCGCGCGAACAGATAACGACGAGCAAGGACCACGGCCAGCGCATCTGTTCGCCGCCAAGGTAGCGCGACTCGGTCAGCCAGCAAACTGGGATGGTGCGAAGCCGCGAGTCACTTCGTCGCAGCGGTGGTCGCCGACGCAAAACTGGATCTCGAACGCGAGAGCTATTTCCGAGGTCGCTGCTTGGCCGAGACCGACTTGATGATCAACGTCCCGCGACCTTTGGCCGGCATCGCCACGTTGGCCTGGCGCGTCGCCGCATCGAGCAACGCTGCGACCGCAGGCTCGACGAGGGTGGCCGCCGTCGGGAGCCGGATGAAGCGGTTCTGCGAGCCACTTCCGAGCATGCGGCGTTCGGGATCGGGCAGGCCCGCACCGTAATAAAAGGAAAGGCCAAGACCCTTCGCGTTTGCCGCCAAAGAGACGACGCAATCGGACGGCGGTTCGGTCGAGCAGTAGCCGATGACGAAGAAGTTGTAGTTG
>JANXOP010000125.1 GCA_025357755.1 Kofleriaceae bacterium
GCCGCCGACGATGATCGAGCATGGCCCCTTGCGCACCAAGATCGAAGGCCATCTCGCCGGGGTGATCACCGCGCTCGCGACGGTCGCCGAAGGGGATGCGGCGCTCACGATCGATGCGCTCGGCGAGGTCCATCTGTGGCCCACGCTCGACGGCAAGCGCGAGCCCTGCCTCGTCGATATCTCCGACGTGCACGAGCCCGTGATCGCGCATCACGGCGAGGGGTTCGTGATGGCGTCGCTCGATGGCGCGAGCGACCTCGTGCTCGGCGTGCTCGACGACCAAGGGAGGCGGCTGCGTCACCTCTCGATCGGCCGCGACGCGAAGTTCCTCGGCGTGGTGATGACGCCCGCCGGTATCCTCGCGTGGAGCGAGGATCAGACGATCAACCTCTACACGTTCGACGGCGCGCTGGTCGGTCACCTCGGCACCGATCCGGGCCAGCGCTTTCGCGATGTGGTCGCGAACGGTACCCACGTGCTCGGCGAATTCGAGCTCGATCAAGAACACGTGATCCTGCGCGAGCTCGTGATGCAACCGCACTTGGCGTGGGGACCACCGATCGAGACCGAGGGGTTGCCGCAGGGACCGTTCGCGATCTCTCCGTCGGGGACCCGGTTCGCGGTGCTCGTCAAGGAGCCGAAGGTCTCGACGCTGACGATCCACGCGTTCGATCGCGCGACCGGCCAGGCGCTCGCGCGCGCGATCGTGCCGGGGCTCGCCGAGCTCGGATTTATCGACGACCGGCACCTCGGTGCCGTGCGCAGTGATGGCGTCACGTGGTTCGAGCTCGCACCGGCTTTCAAGACCGAAACGTTCGCGCCAGGTACGGCCTTGAGCGAGCCCGAGCGTCGCAAGATCGCGTTCGGCTCCGGCGTGGTGGTCCGCACGGTCAACAGCAGCCTGACGATCACGCGACCTGGTGGCGAGAAGTATCTCGGGTATGGCATGAGCAGCGCGACCCTCGCGACCCTCGGACCGAACGGGCAGGTCGTGCTCGGTGAAGGGGACGCCACGGTGCAGCTCGATCGCAACCTCGCGGAGGTGCCCGGCGCGCCGAGCCTGCCCGCGGGTAGCATTCTCACCGATCTGGTCTGGCTTGGAGGGTCGGAGTACCTCGCGAACCTCGCGAACCTCGACGACGGCCGCGACGAGGATCTCAGCTTCGAGCTGCTGTCCGGCGACCACGCACCGATCCCAGTCGCACTCGCGGCCGCGAGTCCAAGTGATCCGAAGCAACTCGGCGGCAGCCTGCCTCGCCACGTGACGATGCTGCGCTACCAACCGACCACGCGGCTGCTCGTGGTGTCGCTGTGGGGGCAACCGCGTGTCGAGCGGTGGGTTCCCGCGCAGCACAAGCTCGAGCACGTCGCGGTGTTGCCGCGACCCGCGGCGGGAGAAGCACGCCTCGTATTCCCGGTCGATCCGGCGCTCGCCGAGGGGGTCGAGCTCGTCGACATGCGGTTCGGACCTTCTTCGAGCATCAGGTGGACCGATGCGACCGCGAAGAAGCAGCTCGCGACCGCCGAGACCCTCGGCCTGCTCGCGGTCGATCCCGCAGGCCGAACCTACGCGTGGATCAAGACCGACACCGGCACGGAGCTGGCGGTGCTCGTGCGCGGCAAGGTCATCGCCGTGTTGCCGCATCCACCGCAGTTCACGGTGTGGCCGGATCCTCGAGGTACCGGCGCGCTCGAGCTCGCGAAGGATCATGTCGCGCTCGTCCATCTCGATGGCACGGTCGGCTGGGAGCGTCCGCTGCTCGGATCGGTGCGCGCGTTCTGGACTGACGACGAGCTCGTGATCGTGACGACGACCGGGGTCGCTCGGCTCGACCTGAAGACCGGCGCGCGGCTCGGCGCGCGCTGCGGTTGGCACTTCGGCCTGAGCGACAAGCCGCAGCTACCATCACCCGCGGTCGAGTCGATCTGCGCGATGCGCTAGAACAGCGTGCGTATAGACGCGGCGAGATCGCGGAGCCGCTCTTTCGGTACGAAGGTGCGAGCGCCTCGGGTCAGCAACTCGGTGACCCGATCCGGGCTGATGTTTCCGGAGATCAAGATCAGCGGTACCGAGCCGACCAGGTCGAGGGCGCGATCGGGTGAGAACCGCGGCATCGAGTGATCGCAGATCACGAGGTCGGCGTTCGAGATCGCCGCGATGAACGCGGGTTCGGTTTCGACCCGTTCCCAGACGTGCGCGATGCCTGCGCGCGAGAGGGCCAGCGCGACGAGCTCGGCATCGTCGGGGTCGTCGTCCGCGATGAGCACTCGCAACACCATCACCTACACACCTCCTGGTCGATTCGACCGGATGACGAATTCGTGAAGGCATGCTACCTCTTACAGATGCGGTCGATCTGGGCGCTCGTCGTCGCGTGCCTGGTGGCCGTGACGGGCATGCGCCCGGCCGAAGCCTCGGTTCGAGACCGGTCCCGGTCCGGGGAGGACCAGAAACTCTCGCGCGCGCCCTCGCTCCCCGCGCTGGCGGGCCGGCGGGAGAACCACCGTCCTCCCGAGTTCTCGCCGGTCGCCACCCTGCCGGTGGTTGCATCTCTCGATGCGCCGCGGATCCGTTCGCTCTTCCTCCTGCGAACTGCGCGGGTCGTTCCTCACCCTGCTCCGGTCTCGAGTTGCTCCGCGCGTGGACCCCCACTCGGCTGAACACGTCCTCGTTCACCGATCCAAGTTTCACAGCGTTTTGTAAGGAGTGACCATGTCGTACGAGAATCGTGCGCCCTCGTGGCGCGAGCGTCATGCATTGAAGATCATGGGGGTGGTGATGTGCGCGATGTTCGCGGCCGTGATCGTCGCCCAGGTCGGGTGTTGAGATGGCCGGTGCCGTCGTGCTTGCCTCGATCTTTCAGCTCGTCACGATCACGTGCCCGAGTTGCGGATATCCCAAGCGGGTCTCGAGGAAGCCGGTCGCACGCCGCGTGTGCCCGCGCTGCCGCAAGTACTTCGCGGATCCGTTACCAGCGAACGACCAGCGAGCCGCTAAGTAACACCACGAGACGGGTGCGATCGACACCGTCGATCACGAGATAGCTACCCGCATCTCCCGCGACACCGAGCGGGCCGACCAGCCCGAGCGTCGCGCGCACGCCACCGCCGATCAGCGGGGCGTGGTGGTCGAGATCCGCGCCGAGATCGGCGTGTAGATCGAGCACGAGATGCGGGCGCGCGGCGCCGGCTTCATACACGAGGCCGGCGCACGCGAGGCCGCGGTGATCCGCATCGAAGCCGCGCAACGCGAGCAGTGCGCCGAGCCGCGAGAGCTCGACATCGAGCTCGAGATCGAGCCGGCTCGCGGCACCTTCTCCGCCTGTCGCGAGCAATGAACCTCCAAGCCCGACGCTGCCGTGCAGCGGTCGCGCGAGCGCGGTCGTGCTGACGAGTAGCACCGCGAGCTTCTTCACACGTCGATACGACCGGCTGTCGTGACGGCGGTGCCGGGCGCGAGCTCGTGCGCGGCGAGGATCGCGATCGCGGGCAGCTCGGGCTCGAGCAGACCGCGCAGGTGGCGGCGAACATCGCCGGAGACCAGCAAGACGGCCGGGCCGGCGCCGAGCTTGGTGCGCACCGCCGCGACGATGTCCGCCGCGATCGCGGGCTCGAGCGCGAGGATCTGCGCGCCGTCCCTACGATCGATCGCGGAGCGCAGCGCATCTTCGATCATCCCGTCGACGGTGTAGACCGCGACCTGGCCGCGGGGCGCCCAGCGTGCGGTGATCTGGCGACGCAGCTGGCCGCGCAGGTGTTCGACGAGTGGTGGCACGGCCGCGGCGGTGAAGCCACCGGTCGGCACCGGTGCGAGGGCGATCGCTTCGAGGACCCCGGTGAGGTCGTCGATCGGCACGCCTTCGCGAGCGAGGTGGCGCAGGACGTCGGCGAGCACGGGCAGCGAGACCACGCGTGGCACGACCTCGCGCACGAGCACCGGCGCGGTCACGGCGGTGCTCTCGACGAGGGCCGCGACGCGATCGATGCCAAGCAGCTCGGGCACGAGCGGCGCGAGGGCCGCGGGCAAGCGTGCCGCGAGGCTCGCGAGGGCCTCGCCTTCGAGCGTGAGCCAGCTGACCGGCGTGCCATCGATCGCGAGCGCGACCTCGTTCGTGCCAAGCGCGGCGTCGCGAAGGACGGCGAGAGGCGGAATCGGGAGCCCGGCGCGCGCCGTGGCGAGCACCGCGTGCAGAGGCCCGGCGACGAGGCGGTCGTGCAGCGCGGGCGAGAGGCGGAGCGCGAGCCGTGGGGTGCTCGCGCCGGGTTCGTCGAGCACCACCGCCGGCACGGGCCGCGAGCGCGCCGCCAGCCACGCACCAGCCGCAGCGATCAGGCCGAGCACGAGGAACGGCCCGACCGGCAAGCCCGGGAGGACTGCGAGCCCGCACAGCAAGATCGCGACACCCGCGAGGGCGCGCGGCGAACCGGTGAGCTGCGCACCGAGGTCCTCGCCGATCGCGCGATCCCCGGAGCTCGCGACGCGCGTGACCAGGAGGCCCGAGGCGACCGCGACGAGCAGCGATGGAATCTGCGCGACGAGGCCGGCGCCGATCGAGAGCAGCGAGTAGGTGTGCGCGGCTTCGCCAACCGACATCCCGCGGTTCGCGATGCCGATCACGAGGCCGCCGATCAGGTTGATCACGACGATCACGATCGCGGCGATCGCGTCGCCCTTGACGAACCGCATCGCGCCATCCATCGCGCCGTACAGCGACGACTCGCGCTCGAGCGCGGTCCGCCTGGCGCGTGCGGTCTCCGCGTCGATCGCGCCGGTGCGGAGCTCGGCATCGATCGCCATCTGCTTGCCGGGCATCGCATCGAGCGCGAATCGCGCCGAGACCTCGGCGACGCGCTCGGCACCTCGCGCGACGACGATCAACTGGACGATCGTGATCACCGCGAACACGACGAGGCCGACGACCAGGTTCTCGGCGACGACCGAGCTGCCGAACGCGCGCACCACGCTGCCCGCATCGGCATCGGCGAGCACCAGGCGGGTGGTCGAGACCTCCAACCCGACGCGGAACAGCGTCGTGACGACCAGCAGCGTCGGGAAGGAAGCAAAACCGAGCGGGTTCGGCGAGAACACCGCGGCCATCAGCAGCGCGACCGAGAACGCGATGTTCAGCGCGAGCATCGCGTCGAGCAGGGGCCGCGGCACCGGCACGATCAACATCACCACCACGGCGATCACCAGAGCGGCGATCGCCAGCTCACCAACCCGCAGTTTCTTCACCTAGACCTCTTCGATCTCGGAGGGATCGAGCTCGATCGCATCGTCCGCGACGCTGTCCTTGGGGCCACCGAGGTGGCGGATCAGCGAGAGGTGGATCTGGCTGCGGATCATCCGCAACACGCTGTCGAGCTCGTCGGCCGGGAGCTTGAGGCGCGTGCGCAACGTGTCGAGCGTCGCCTTGACGAGCAGCTCCTTGGCCTTCTCGATCCAGCGAAACGCGGTGACCCGATGGACGCGATAGATCGCGCCGATCTCGTCGATGTTGAGGCCGTCGACGTGGTGGTAGCGCAAGAGCGTCTGCTCGCGTGGCCCGAGCTGGGTCATCGCTTCGGAGAACGCGGCCTTGAACTCCGCCGAGTACGTCCGCTTCATGTACTCGATCTCGGGATCGTCCTGGCTGATCGCGTGCTGGGCGATCAGCTGATCGTCGTCGGCGAGGATCTCGCGCTTGCCCTTGCGCAGATCGTTGAGACACGTGCGGACCGCGACCGAGCGGACCCAGCGGCGCAGATCGCCGCGGCCGGCATACTCTGAAATCTTGCCGGCGCTGGTCGGTGCACCCGTGGTGCCGCCGCCGACGAACAAGCGCTGGCGGACGAGCTGCTTGACATCCGCGACGCGCGGCGCGGCGATCCGCATGCGGGCGAGCGCGATATCGACCTCGCGCATGAAGTCGCGGTCGAACGCATTGATCGCGGCGGTCATGCCCTGGGCGCACGCACACGCGAGATAGAGGTCTCCGGGGCGCAGGCCATCGAGCGCGGCCTCGGCGAGGTCGGCCGTGAGGTGGCGGGCGACGAACTCGACGAGCACGATCGCCGAGAGGGGCAGGTCGGGCCACGTGGCCCGGCCCTCGGCCACCAACGCCCACAGCCGGCGATCGAGATCCGCGATCGTTTCTAGTGCGGGTCGAACCGCCACCGGAGCTGCATCGACAAAGGGCCTGACGAGGCTCTCGGTGGTCACCGTCCGCGATTAGGCCACTGCTGGTCGCAATGGTCAAACCCTAGGCGCCGCGCTACAATTTTTCGACGGATGGAGCCTAATCGCAAGGTCCGCAAGCAGGGGCTCGAGCACTTCATCAAGTTCGTGCGCGAGCTGGCCTGTCCTTCGCCGCAGGCGATGTACGAGACGCTCCACGACCTCGGCTACCGCGGCCAGGACCACGCTCGGCGGGCGCTGTGCCTGATGGCCTACCGGCACGTCAAGCGGGTCAAGCGGATCTACATCGACGGCGTCGACCGCAACGAGCTGCCGAAGAAATCGAACTTTCTGTGCGTCGGCCCGACCGGCTCGGGGAAGACGTTTCTCGTCGAGACCCTGTTCGGCAAGGTGCTCAAGCTGCCGACCGCGCTGGTCGATATCACCACCTATTCGGAGACCGGTTATGTCGGTCAGGATCCCTCCACCATCCTGACGCGACTGCTCCATACCGCCGACGAGAATCCGATGCTCGCCTCGATCGGCATCGTGTGCCTCGACGAGTTCGACAAGATCGCCTCGGGTCAGAACAATGCGATCTTCGCCGGAGCCGGCACCACGAAGGACGTCACCGGCATGGGCGTCCAGCGCGAGCTCTTGAAGATGCTCGAGTCGAGCGATGTCGTGGTGCCACTGGATCTGACCCACAGCTCGTATGCAGACCACGTCGTGATGTCGACGGCGGATATCGCGTTCATCGCCGCCGGCGCGTTCTCGGGCTTCCAGCAGATCGCGCACCGCCGCGCGATGCGCGATGCGATCGGCTTCGGTCGCGAGCAAGAGGGCAGTGGCGGCGACGTCGACGCGATCGCGGTCGACTTCACCGCGGACCAGGTCGAGAACGTCGCCAACTTCCAGGCATACGGCTTCCTGCCAGAGCTCGTCGCCCGGTTCACGCGCGTCGTTCCGTTCAAGGCGCTCGACGCGCGCACGCTCAAGGACATCCTCACCGCGGATGTCGTCACGCGCACCACGCGCGAGTTCAAGCTCGAGGGCTTCGAGCTCCAGATCCACGAGGAGGTCCTCGATCACATCGTGCAAGACGCGCTCGTGCGCGAGACCGGTGCGCGTGGCCTGGCCTCGACGCTGACCCGCGAGCTCGAGGAGGTCGCGTTCGGTGCGTTCGGCGTCGAAGGTGGGGGTGTCGTCGACGTGGTGTTGCGCGACGACGAGATCGTCGTCGACGTTCGTTAGGGCGACCGACCGAGCTCGAGAAAGCGCAACGTCGTATCCGGAACGCTCACGAATTCGAAGACGCCGTGCCCGATCCGGCGCCCGACGCTGTCGTGAAACAGCGCCTCGAGCACGGCCTGCATGTCGACCGCAAAGCCGGTGTAGAGCACCTGGCGTCGGATCAGGCTCGGATCCGCGGGCAGCGGTGCGTAGTTGCGGGTCTCGAAGCCGACGACGACGTCGGCGAACCGGCCCCAGCGCGTCCACGGCGAGTCCGTGAGGCCAGGAATCGCCCGCAGGTGCGTCGCGAGCATGTACGACTGCCCGGTGTAGTCCTGTGCGCCGTCGATGTTGCCGTGCTTGACGAGCTTCCAGTACTCGTGGCTCGGCCAGTACTCGAGCCGAAAATCGAACAGCCGGTCGAGCGTGGGGATGTTCTCGAGCAGCACGGTGAACAGCGCGCCCGAGGCATTCGCGATGATGTCGCCGTACTCGAACTGATAGTGCAGGCTGTCCTTGTACTCCGACACCGTGCCGAACAGCTGCGAGAGCCCGAACGCGATGATGCTCGAAGGCAAGGTGCGAAACCCGCCGTGGACGAGCGCCTCGGTCGTCACGTACGACAGCATGTGGCCGGCCCAGAAGTGGCCCATCTTGTCGGCGCCACCGGCGTACGTGTTCACGCCGAAGCCCTCGAGCGTGAACAGCGGATCGGTCGTGCGCGTCGCGTTGTGAAACCACGCGAAGTAGGCATAGACCGAGACCGCGCCCCACGTGCCCGCGACCGCCGCGACGGCGGTCGTCCGCGAATAGAGCGGCTCCGGTTCGTCCGCGCGAGCGACGCCGGTGAGTGCGAGCAGGATCAAGAAGCGCTTCACGGACGCCACGCGAGGACGACGTCCCCACCGACGCTGTGGCGTTCGGCGTGCTGGAACGCGAAGTGAAAGATCGTCTCGGTGACCGCGCCTGCTTCGAGCCGCAGGTGCGGCGATAGCGTGCGGCCACCGCGCAGGCCGATGCGCACGCGAAACTCGGCCAGGCCATCACTCGTGCGCACGATCGGTTGGTGGAAATCATACGTGTACGTGTCGTTCGCGAGGCGCGCGAATTCGGCCCACGGTGTGATCAGATGCGCGCGGAGCGAGACATAAAGGGCCTGCGCGTCGGGGCCGAGCGGGCTGCCGATGGCGCGGCCGGCATTCGTGAAGCCGGTGAGTCGCGGGTCGTGCTCCATCGAGCGAAAGCCGGTCTTCTGCCACTCGATCAAGATCTCCGGAAATTCCAGGCCGACGACGTGATCCGCGTCGTAGCGCAGCGCATCGGCGAACTGCCGGCGCCAGTCCTCGAACATCAGCTCGTAGTAGAAGCGCGCGCCGCCGAACCCCGCGATCCGCCAGCTCGCATCGATCCCGACCCGCCGGTTCGAGCTATCGGTCGGGCCGGCGGATGGATCGCTACGGGTGACGTGTTCTTCGATAAAAGCCCACGGGCCCAGGTGTGGCGCGCCATCGCCTTCGAGCTGGAGCAGCTGCATGCCTCCGAGCGTCAATGGCCCGAGGTGGAGCTCGCCGCGCGCGATCGTGACGAGGTTACCGGGATAAGTCTGCGGGCTGCGCAACCTACCGACGAGATAGAACAGCCCACCGCGTTTGTTCGCGTAGCTCGCGCGGACGAAGTCGAGCGGCGGGGCGTGATCGCTCCAGCCGATATTCGTGCGCGCGCCGGGCCCGATCACGAAGGCATCGCGACCGAGCTCGAGCTCGAAGCCGCGATAGTGCGCGTCGAGGTGTGCGCGATCGAGGTCGATGTCGCTCCCGTAGTGATCGGTCCCGAGTCGCGCGCGCACGCGCGTGCCCGCCGAGAGCCAGTCGCCGAAACCGGCGCGCGAAGCGAGCTCGCCGTACGTGCCGATCCCATCCCCGCACGGTCGGCCCTCGGTGTGCTCGCACGAGATCGCGAGCTCGCCCGTGAGGTCACGCGCGTGCGAGGGTACCGAGTACGGACGATCCGCTTCGTCGTACGCCGCGACGTGCAGCGCGGCTTGGTCGATCGGCGTGATCCACGCGCTGTCTGCCCGCGCGCGCGCCGGAGCGGCGATGCCGAGCCCAGCGAGCCCCGCGAGCACGAACAGCTTCACAGCCCCACGCTCGCACGTCCGGCGTCGTCACGGTAAGGTGGCCGCGATGTCTGTGGTGGTCGTCGCCGGCGCGCGCCCGAACTTCGTCAAGGTTGCGCCGCTCCTCCACGCCTCGCGTGGCAGGCTCGCGGTCGAGCTCGTCCATACCGGCCAGCATTACGATCGCGCGATGTCGGGCGTGTTCTTCGAGCAACTCGGAATTCCGGCAGCCGACGAGAACCTCGGGGTCCCGGGTGCACAGACAGCGCAGATCATGGCGGCGTTCGATGCGTATCTCGCGCGTCGTACGCGGCCGCCCCGCGGGGTCGTCGTGGTGGGTGATGTGAGCTCGACGATGGCGTGCGCGCTCGCCGCGGTCGCGCGCAGAATTCCAGTCGCGCATGTCGAAGCGGGGCTGCGTTCATTCGATCGAACGATGCCCGAAGAGATGCATCGGATCGTCACCGATGGCGTCTCCGAACTGCTCTTCGCGAGCGAGTCCGCTGCGATCGTGAATCTCGCATGCGAAGGTCGAACGGATGCGCGCTTGGTCGGCAACGTGATGATCGATACGCTCGTCAAGCAGCTGCCGGCGATCCGCAACCTCGAGATGGCGAAGCGATTTGCGGCGACCGATTACATCGTCGTCACACTGCACCGACCGGGTAACGTCGACGACCCGGTGCAGCTCGCGCTCCTATGCGAGGTCCTCGCGCAGCTCGCGACGGAACGACCGGTGATCTTTCCTGTCCATCCGCGGACTCGAAGCTGGCTCGGTGAGGTGCCGGGCGTGCAGCTGATCGAACCGCTCGGCTACCGCGAGTTTCTCGGGCTCGTGAGCACGGCTCGGTGTGTCGTGACCGACTCGGGAGGATTGCAAGAGGAGACGACGTATCTCGGAATCCCGTGCTTCACGCTGCGGCCGAACACCGAGCGACCCTCGACGATCACGCTCGGTACGAACCAACTCGTGAGCGACATCACGCAGCTACCCGCGCTGGTCGAGGCGGCGACCCGGCGCGCTCCACCAGTGATCGAAGGCTGGGATGGTCACGCCGCCGAGCGAATCGTCGAAGCCCTCGCGCGAGCGTGGGGCTGAGATGTCGAAGGCCTCCGACTTTTTCGATCGGCAGAGTCGAGAGTTCGACGACGAGTATCGAACCAACCCTGGCTTTGCGGAGCGTCGTGAGGTCTGGCGAGATTTGATCGCGCGCCACGCGAAACCGGGTGGAGTTGCACTCGATGTAGGGTGTGGCAGCGGTGTCATCGGTGAACTTGCCGAGCATGCGGCGATGCAGGTCACGGGGGTCGACCCCTCGCCGAGGATGCTGGCGCTCGCCGCGCAGCGCATACCGCAAGCGACGCTGATCGAGGGCACGATCGAGATACTCGCGGAGCGAGAGCTGAGCGCTGATCTGGTGCTGTGCTCGAGCGTGCTCGAATACGTGGACGACCTGGCTCGCTCCATCTCGGTGCTTGCCGCTGCCACGCGACCGGGTGGATATCTGATCGTCTCCCTACCCAACGCGGAGGCCTTGTATCGCTACCTCGAGTCGATCGCATATCGACTCGTCGGTCGCCCGGGCTATCGAGCACACGTCCTGCACCTCTCGACCCCAGCCTCGCTGATCGCGCGCTGTGGGCTGCCAGCCGTCGAGACCCGCTACTTCGCGACCCACCCGCTGGTCGCGTTGTTCGGTCGCCTCATCGCCGATCGACGGGGTAACTCGATGTTCGCTACCGTGTTTCGAGCGCCGTAAACACGTGGGCGAACTGACGCGCGACATCCTCGAGCTCGTACTTCGAACGAGCGATGATCGCGTTCGCGCGACCCATTTGCTCGCGCCTTTCCGCGTCCGCAGCGAGAGCGCAGAGCGCTTCACTCAGCGAGCCAACATCGCCAGGGGGGACGAGGTACCCGCTCTCCGGCCCGATGACGTCCGGAGCACCACCGACGCTCGTCGCGACGACCGGAAGGCCGTGAAACATGGCCTCGAGGATCGCGAGCGAGAACCCTTCGGCGTACGACGGGAGGGCGAAGATATCCGCGCTTTGAAATAGTTCGAGTTTTTGCGATCCGCTGACGATGCCGACGTAGACAACTCCCGGCGTCGCGAGCGCCGCACGAACTAGAGCTGTGGCTTCGAGCTCGCCGGCACAGACGAGCCGTGCGTTCGGATGGTGCGCGCGCACGACCCGGAAGGCGCTCACGAGATCGAGGAAGCCCTTGGCGCGGGACAGGTGACCGACAAAGAGCAGGGTCAGTCCCGGCGAGGCGTAGGTGCGCTTCGGGGGATGTCGTTCGCCACGTAGACCGTTGGGTACGATAGCGATGGCGACCTCGGGCGCTGCATCGGCGAGCTGACCTGCGAGGCGAGCCGTCTGAACGATCGCGCACGCTGCACTCCCCCAGCTCTGTCGCAGGACGCGCTGCATCCATCGCTGCTCCGAGCGGTAGTAGTCATCGTAGGCGCCGCCGCGCAGATGCAAGACGATCGTCTTGCCGAGCGCGCGCGCGGTCGCGATCAGGACCGCGTCACGCAGCGCCGCAACTCGATTGGCTGCGATCACCAGATACACGATGTCGACATCGCGGGTGGCGCTGACAAAGCGGCGATACGCGCGACTGAAGGCGATCACTCCAGCCGTATCGAATCGACCTTTGGCCATATTCTGCGTACGGAGCGTCGCGTTCTCGATCCGTAGGTCGAGATGAGCTCCGCACGCCTCGGCGAGTTGTTGCGATGCGACTTCGGGCCCCGCGTAGGGCGGAGGTAGCGGTACCCACATCAGCACACGAGACATAGTTGGTGACGAGACGAGGATGTAGCATCGAACGCCGCCGTGAATCGAACGATCCTGCATGCCATCGCCTCGCTCGAAGGTGGCGGCGCAGAGCGTCAGCTCGTGATGCTCGCGAACGAGCAGGCGCGGCGTGGCTGGCACGTTCATCTCGCGATGCGGCGAGGTGGCGTTCACGAGGCGCAGCTCGCGCCCGAGATCGCCAGGCACGTGCTCGGCGACTTCGCCGGTGGATCGCCCGAGCTCGGCCTGCGCATCGCGCGCGTCTTGAGGACCGTGCGGCCTGCGCTCGTACAGACGTGGTTGCCCCAGATGGACGTGCTCGCCGGAAGCGCGAGCCTTGCACATCGCATCCCCTGGGTGCTCTCCGAGCGGGCATCGCACCTCGCCTATCCGGCGAGCTTCGCGATGTGGCTTCGCAAAAAGCTCGGTCGTTTTGCGAGCGCGATCGTCGCGAACTCGACGGCGGGATCGGCGCTGTGGGCATCCGCGCGCGGACCCGTTTCGGAGATTCGAAACGCGCTCGATCTTGCCGCGATCGAAGCTGCACCACCGGGTGGCGAAGAACCACCGTTCTTCTTGTTCGCGGGCCGGCTGAGTGCGGAGAAGCGACCGGACGTGCTCCTTGCGGCAATGCGCCATGTGCCGGGGGCGCGGTTGCGAATGCTCGGCGAAGGAGCACTTCGTCCGATCCTCCGGCGCGCGATCGAACGCGACGCACTCGACGTCACGGTCGAGCGATTTCGATCGGACTGGTGGTCCTTGTTGAAGACGGCGGCGGCGATCGTCTGCCCGAGTCAGCACGAAGGTGAGCCCAATGTCGTCCTCGAGGCGATGGCTGCGGGCTGCCCCATCGTCGCGAGTGATATCGCTGCGCATCGCGAGCTCCTCGATCACCGTTGTGCGCTTCTCGTACCGGCCGATGATCCCCTAGCCCTCGCAGGAGCGCTGCACGCCGTGCGCACCGATCCTGTGGCCGCACGAGCCCGCGCGCGAATCGCCTACTCGCGCGTCCAGGACCGTTCGATCGAGAAGGCCGCAAGCCTGTACGACGGCGTCTACGCTACAGCGATCGGACGCGGACGCTAGCCAGCACGCCGAAGACGAGGGCGGTGACGCTCGCCGCGGCGCACAGCGCCCATGCCGCGCCGAGCGCACCGTAGGCGGGAACGAGGGCCGATGCCGTACCGAGTCCTACGACGAGGTTGATGGCCTGGAGCGCGATCTGGCGCTTGTACTCGCCACTCGCGGTCACGAGCACGCCGAACGCGCTCGCGATGTTCGTCGCGAGGCCCGCGATCATCACCACGACCAGGATGTCACCGCGCTCCGCGTAGGCCTGCGTGTAGAGGATGCCGAGGGCGAAACGCCCAGCGAGTGCGGCAACCGTGATGCCCATGAGGCCGAGCGCGACCGCCGTGACCAAGAGCGTGCGCAGCAGGCGCCTGACCTCGGTCCGATCACGGTCGATGAAGGCACGCGCCAGGCGGGGCGCCGTGGCCTGGCCGAGCGCGGTCATCAACGTCACGCCGAGTAGCATCAGGTTGGCATTTGCGCTGAACAGACCGAGCTCGCGGTCCCCGCTGAAATAGTCGACGAGATAGCGAGGCGCATTGGCCGCGTACGAGCCCACCATCAGGACGATTCCTAGAGGAAAGGAGCTCCGTGCGAGTGTGACGAGCTCGGACCTGATGAAGCGCGGTCGTATCGACTGATCGAATCCGCGCGCGACCGTGAGGTCATACGCGACCAACGCGATCGACCAACCGACGGCGATGCCTGCGGCGGTCGCGACGAGGTCGCGAGTCGTCACGAGTGCGAGCGCGACGGCTGCCAGTGCGAGGCAGCCTTTGAGGACCATCGAGCGAGCGATCCGGCCCATGTCCTCTTGCTGTTGAAGTTGGGCCCAGATGATCTCACTCGTTGCTTCGGCCGCCTTCGCCACCGCATACACCGCGATGATCGCGGCCGAGCTCCGGTAGCCTGCGACCGCGACGACGACGATCAGCGCGACCGCGACGCTGGTCGTGACCACGCGAAGCCCGAGGTAGGTCGCGAACGAGTAGCGCCGCTGTACATCGTTTGCTTGAACCGTGCGCAAGCCCAAGCTCGCAGCCAACATGATCGGCGAGCACAGTGCGACGGCCAGGGTGAACTGGCCGACCATCTCGGGCGATCCGAGCTTTGCGATCAACACGATCACCAGCCACTGGCTGGTCGCGTACCCGAGGTTCCCGAGGAGGGTCCACGAGAAGTTGCTCCGCAACGAGCTTCGCACCGGACTCGATCTATACACTGCAAGTGTGCTGACGCCGGTGCAACGCGCGTACTACGTGGGCTTTGTCGCCTGCGCGCTCGTTTGCTTCACCCCGTTCAAGTTGCTCACGTACGCGCTGCCGGTCCTGCTGATCGCATGGCTCGTCGTCACGGCCGGCACGATCGGCATGCGAAACCGGGTGGTGGTCGTGATCGGTGGTGCGGTTGGCCTCGGTGCGTTCTACGAGCTGACCGCCGAGGATCTGTTGGTCACGAACTACGTGCTCGCGTTGGTCACGTACTCCGCGATCCTGCCCCTGCTTGTCGTCGAGAGTCGCTCGATCGCGTCGAGCGCGCTGTTCGAAAAACAAGTGGGGGTGGCGCTGCGTCTACTCGCCGTCGAAGGCGTCGTCGGGATCATCCAGGCGATCTACGGAGCGACCGAGACCGGATCGTTCGGCGGCGCGAACGGTGATCACGTCGCAGGGACGATTCATCCCTACTTGACGGCCGAGCTCGCGTTTTCGAATCCCGTGTTCGCCGTGAACATGGCGGTCATGCTCTTGGCGTGCCTGGCGGTGCCGAACATCGCACGCTGCCGAGTGCGCGCGATCGCGCTCGGTGGCCTCGCGCTCGTGCTCGCGTCCGTGGTTCACGTCCTCGTGTTTCTCGTGGCAGCGGTCGCGTTTGCCCTGCTGACCACTCGGCGAACCAAAAGACTACAGCGCCGGCGCCTACGCGTCGGTCGCCTCGCGGTCGTGGTCGCGCTGGTCGTGGGTGTCGGGTATGTCGCCTTGGCGGACAACCTCGAGGGCATCTCGCGCGTCGGTGCCCAGGCGATCGATCTCGATGCGGTCGACATTCCGCGCGCGATCCTCCTGAGCCGGGTGTTTAGCGAATTGCCCGAGGACGCGCCGGAGCAGCCCTACATCGGGCTCGGTCCAGGACAGTTTTCGAGCCGCGCGAGCTTGATCGCGAGCGGCCTGTACCTCGGTGGACCGGACTCGCCTCGTCCCGTGCCGTTACTGTCACCACAAGCGACGCGGCTCGCGAGCTCGTACTGTTTCTCTCTCCTCGTGGCGTACAAAGCATCGGATCTCGTGATCGGCTCCACCGAGCAACCGTTCTTCTCGCTGCTTTCGATCTACACGGAGCTCGGGATCGTAGGGCTCGTCATCGTCCTTGGCTGGCTCGTCGTGATCATCCGCAGAGTTCAGCGACGCGTGCGCGAGCGATCTGAGCTCTACACGCGTGGCCTGATGTTTGTCACCGCGGTGGGCTTCTTCACGCTGATCGGCCTGCAGGACAACTACTGGGAATCTCCCCAGGCGCTCTTGATCGGCCTTCTCATGTTGCACGTGCTGTACGCCACGATCATGTACGAGCCGATCGATGCGTGAACGCGTGCGTGTTCCAGAGCTCCTCGGCGCACGGGCGCGAGGCGACAACAACGTCGAGGACCGCTTCTTGACGCAGCTCCAGCTGCGCAACGGCGTGTACAAGATGACCGAACGTCATCGCTTCGATGACACCCTCGATGCGACGGTCTCTCATGCGAACCGGATCGGCGCCCATCGCGTACTCGATGTCGCGTGTTCCTCTGGAATCTCCACGCTCGAGCTCGCGACCGCGCTAGGCACCCGCGAGGTTCATGGCACGGACCTCACGATCGAAGCGACCTACCTGGAGCGCGATGGCCTCGGCTGGCTGGTCGATGCAGATGATCGAGTGCTCCAGGTGGACCATCCCCAGTGGGCGATGACCTGGAGCCCGGGCAAGCGCGAGCTCGCTACCCATCCGGGCCGGGTGGCGCATTCGCTCCTGCTGCGTGCGTTACGCCGTGGTCTCCGATCCTTTGCGCGCACCCAGGTCAGCCTGATCTCGTCGGAGGTCGCAGCGGCGAGCGTCGAGATTCACGAGGAAGATGCATTCGAGCCGACGGTGAAGGGCCCCTTCGAGCTCGTACGAGTCGCGAACTTCATGAACATCTTCTATTTCTCGCGCCGCGAGCTGCTAGCGCTGCGCGATGCGGTGGTCTCGCGGCTCGCCGACGGGGGCGTCTTGTTCGTCGTTCGCACCCATCACGATCGCTCGAATCACGGATCGTACTTCGAGCGCCGCGGCTCGCGAATGGTCGAGCTCGACCGAGTTGGTGCGGGAAGCGAAGTTCGCGAGCTGATCACTCGGTGAGTAGGCCTAGCTCGCGCGCTTCCGCGAGCAAGGTCTCGACAACGGAGTCATCGCCCACTCCGAGCGCGACGATCACCTGGCTCTGACCGATGACCTCGAGCGTGGGCGCGAGCTCGATGGCACCGTAGGAGCGCGAGTGGCGGGTCTCGCGCATCGTGGCCGTGCCCTCGATCGCGCGGACCCAGCCGCTCGTGGCGGCGTCCGGTGCGAAGTGATAGCGAGCGGTGATCGGGAGTGCGGTATCGGCTCGGTCGATCACGACCATCGCGTCACCGTGGCGGAGCAGCGTCCTTCGATGCGTGGTGGGGCCGAAGCCGTCGTGCGAAGCGATGACGATGTCGCGATCGGCTAGCTCGCAACGCTCGAGCGTGACATTTGGTTTGCGTCCCCAGAGGAACGGACCGAGGACCTCGGCCTGCTCGAGGTCTGCAACTTGTAGCGTGTTGTGCGCCGCGGTCGCTCGCAACTCGTCGCGCAGCGTATCGTCCCCCGCGTAGCGGTACGTCCCTCGGTCGACGAGGAACGGGATGCGATCGCACGCGACCGAAATGGCGAGCGCATCGCAGTGCGCATGGGCGGCCAGCGTCCCGAAGCCGAACGGTCCCGCATCGAACGTGACGTGAAGCCTGGGCGATCGGAGCACGACCTGACCAGCCTGCGGAAAGAGCTCGGAGCCTGCAGGCGTCTCGGCGACCGGGATCTGGAAGCCAGCAACGATTCGACCGCCGTCATCATCGCCCTGTTGCAGCAGGCCGCGGTCGCAAGCGAGTGCGGCCAGATAGTGCGCCATCGCGGCGATCGTTCGGTCGAGCCAGGCGTGCGAGGTGCCATGGGCGCGTTCGACGAGTGCAACCAGCGCGAGCGCTTCGAGCACGAACGCGTGATAGTGCGTCGCCATCTCCGCATGGACGCCATCGCCGAACACCTGTTCCCCGACCGCTCGCTCGAGCGCCGCCATGTGGCGGCTCGGCGTATCGAGAACGCGAGCGGCGATCACCAGGCCAGTGAGCTCGACCACGAGGTGGTTGTTCGCGGAGGAATAGGCGGACAAGTGGCGCTCCACGAACGCGGCATGCTGGAAGATCATGGCCGCGCAGTGGGTCGGTGGGTCGGGCCGCGTCAACGCTGCGACGGCGACGAGCGAATGAATCCGGATCGCTGCCTCCATCGCCGCTCCGGGCGGTTCACCGATCACGGCCTGCTCGAGCCACGACCGGAATCGAGGATCCTGATCCGCAACGGCTGCAACCGTGACCCAGTCGTGCCCCCGCTCGAGCTCCCACGTGAGGCGCGGATCGTCGAACCGACGAGGAAGGGTGATGCGGCCGATGCCGAGAACATCGCGTTCGCCCCGCAGGATGCGGTCCGCCGCTGCCCGGTCCGCTGCGAGCCGGTACGGAATCTCAGGCCCCATCCAGCTCGCGAACCGGGACGGAAGCGGTGCCTGCCGCTCGAGAGGCGCCATGACCAGACGGCGCGCCCGGTGCACGACCTCGGGCACCGACATCGCGCGCAGGCGTCGCCAATACCAGCGCGGCGGATGCATCAGATCGCGATCGGTGCGCCGACCGCGAGCGCTTCGTTCACCGCGATGGCAGCGAGACTCGTGTTGTGGATCTCCGCCAGCGTCATCGGCGGAGCTGCGGCCCTCGTCACCATCGCGATGAAACGCGCTAGCTCCTCGCGATGACCTTTGTTCTGTGCCGTCTCGAGCGTGACGCGCTTGCCACCGCGAACGATCGTGGTCACGCGAAAGTCATCGATCGTTGCGGACACACCGCCGCCGAACACCTCGACACGCTCCTTGCCAGAGGCGACATCACCACGCGCCGTGTAGGCGATCGTGGCGATCGAGCCATTCGCCATCTCGAGCGTGATCACCGCGTCGTCGCGCCGTCCAGCTGCGAAGACCCGCGTGATCGCAGCGCCCCCGAGCACGTGTGCGAGGTCGACGAAGTGACAGCCTTCTCCGAGCAGCCGGCCGCCGCCAGCTTCGGGATCATGGGCCCAGTGCGAGGGCGGCAACACGCCCGCGTTGACGCGGATCTGGATCGTACGCGCACCGATACCAGCGAAGGCTCGGACCACACGGTCGGTATGGGGCGAGAACCGCCGGTTGAAGCCTACGACGAGCGCAGGATTTCCAATGGCGAGTACGGTATCGAGCTCGCTGCGATCGAGTGCGAGCGGCTTCTCGACGAAGACGGCCTTGCCCGCGGCGAGGGCACGCGCGGCGAGGATCGCGTGCTGGTCGTGCCGTGTCGCGATCAAGACGGCGTTGATCTGATCGTCCTCGATGATCGCGTCGATCGATTCGACGGCTTCGCCGATACCCTGGCGGATCGCGAGGTCTCGAGCCGTGGTGCCCGAGGCGGTGCAGATCTTCGCGAGCGAGACCTGTGGCATCGCGCGGAGTGCGGGCAGGAGCACTCCTCCCGCAAATGCGCCCGCACCGATCACCCCGACCTTGGCGGCTGCAGGACGGCGAGTGGTACCGGCGGTGATGATCGGGGCATGGCTGATCTCGTCGGGATAGGTCAGGACGATGCCGAGTGTTCGTTCGGCGCTGATCAGATCGTAGGCGCGCACCGCATCGGCGATCGGGACGCGGTGCGTGATCAGGTCGGCGATCGCGAGGCGCTTGGCTGCGAGCGCCTCGAGAAACGCCTCGAGGTTGCGTTGTTCGGTCCAGCGCACGTAGCCGATCGGATAATCGATCCCCTTGTCCTCGTAGGCGCGGTCGTACCGGCCCGGACCATACGAGCGCGACATGCGCACGTCGAGCTCCTTCTCGTAGTACGGGGTACGTGGAATCTCTGCGGGCACGGCACCGACGATCACGACGTGCGCACGGTCGCGTGCGAGCTCGCCTGCAAGCACGATCGGATCGTTGCTGGTGGTCGCCGCGGTCACGATGACCGCATCCGCACCACGTCCGTGCGTGAGCTCTTGTACGCGTTCGAGCACGGCGTCGTCGCGGCGAAGCGCGAGGTCGCAGCCCTGCTTGGCGGCGAGCTCGACTTTCCAAGGATCGAGGTCGACGCCGATCACCCGACATCCACTGGCGCGGAGGAGCTGGACAGAAATCTGGCCGAGTAGGCCCAGCCCGATCACCGCGACGGTCTCGCCGAGCGTCACATCTGCTTGCCGGACCCCGTGGAGGGCGATCGCGCCGATCGTTGCGAACGCTGCCTCTTCGATCGCGACGTCGGGTGGAATCTGCGCGCATAGATTGCGCGGCACCCAGATCAGCTCTGCATGGTTCGCGTAACCAGCCCCACCGCACGCGACGAGGTCACCGATCGCGAAACCATCGCAACCATCTCCCACCGCGACGACTCTTCCGGCTGCGGAATAGCCGAGTGGACTGAGGGCATCGAGCTTGTTTCGGATCTTGTTGTAGGTCGCGCGAACGCCTTCGGTGCGAAGCGTGGCGAGCACCTTGCGTACCTGATCTGGCCGGGCGGCGGCCTTCGCGAGCAGGTTCTTGCGGGCGAGATCAACTTTGGCTTTCTCCGTCCCTGCGCTGACCGCCGAGACGATCGTCTGGACGAGTACGCCGCCAGCGCGAGGTAGGGGAGAAGGCACGTCCTCCACTGCGAGCACGCCGGTACGAAAGCTCTGAACGACCTGCTTCACCTCTTCACCTTCGCACGCGCAAGAGGAGCTCGCGCGCGACGATCGCGAGGAAGCGGGTGTTGCCGACGAGGTAGCGCTTCCACATGCGGCGAGGTTCCTGGGCTAGCCGAAACGCCCACTCGAGGCCTGCCCGTTGTAGCCACGCAGGCGCACGCCTGACGAGACCTGCGTAGACATCGAACGACCCACCGACGCCCATCACGAACGGAACACCCAGGGCGCGATAGTGGCGATGCATGAAGTACTCCTTCGCGGGCGTACCGAACCCGAGGAACAGGATGTCGGGTGCGGCAGAGCGAATCGCGCGGACGACGCTCGCCTCATCCGTGAAGTAGCCATCGCGCGCCCCGACGATCCGCAACCCTGGAAATGCGGTGCGCGCTCTTGCCGCACACGCCTCGACGATCGCTGGCCGCGCTCCGAGAAAATAGATCGCATAGTCGCGCTGCGCGGCGCGCTCGATCAGCCGCTCCATGAGATCCGCCCCGGCCACGCGCTCGGGGAGGTGGTCGCCGAGTAACCGCGACGCCCATACCACCGCCTGACCGTCCGCCGTCACCAGGTGCGCTTCATCGACCGCAGCCAAGAGCTCGACGTCGTCTTCACACGCGACGACCTTCGCTGCATTGATCGCGATGTTGTAGTGCGGGGAGCCGTCCTCGATGAAGTCATCGATCCGCACGAGTGCGCCAGCCATGTCGACGCGATCGATGGCAATCCGTGCGAGCCCCACGCCTACGCCACCCGCACGCGACGGCGCCACCACACCGGGACGAGCACGAGCACCGCGCCAACCGCACCCCCTGCGATCGCGCCGAGCGTGACGGCGCGCTTTCGCGAGGGACGCGTGCGATACGTCGGCAACGTGGGATGGTCGAGGATCTGGAACGTCGACGTGTCGCGCGCTTCGTCGACCCTCGCCATCTCGAAGCGCTGCGTCATCAACCCGAACACGGTCTCCTCGATCTTCTGTTCGCGCATCAGCTGCTCGAGCTCGAACCGGAGTTGCGGCACGTTCATCGCGGTTGGAAAGAAGTTGTCGGTGGCCGCCGCAGAGCCGGGCCCAGCGTGTCGAGCCTGCTCGAGTTGCTGCAACGTGCCATCCATGACGGCGATCTGCTGCTGGAGTTGTTGAACGTTGGATTCGCCACGCCCGGAGAAGCCGCTCAGGTATGACAGTTCGATCTGCTTCGAAACGATTTCGCCTTTGATCTGTGCCATCGCGGAGATCACGGCCTTGCTCTGCTCGGGCAGATCGATGATCTTGTGTTGCTCTTGAAACTCGCGGAGCTTCTTCGAAGCCTCGTCGACGTCGTGGCGCGCTTTGACGACTTGCTGCTCGAGAAATGCGCGCTCTTCACGCGCCGAGGAGACCGTCACGCGGCCAAAGACGCGGTTGCCGACCTCGCCGAAATACTCGGCCATCGCCTTGGCTTGCGCGGGGTCCTTGTCTTCGCAGGTGAGCGAGACGAGACCCGATTTGCGATCGACGAGCGACACGCAGTGCTCGGCGAGCTCCGCGCGCGTGTGCTCGGGGTGCGAGGTCTCGTAGCGAGCATCGAGGCCGAACTTTTCGATCACCGCGTCGGCGACGGAAGCGCTCGCCAGGACCGCCTGGATCCGCTGGACATCGGTTTGGAACGTATCGAGGGCGACCGGGAGCTTGGCCGCGAGCGACATCGCGGCGGAGTCTTGCGAACGCTGCGCAGGCACCACCGTGAGCGTCGCCGAGTACCACTTCGGCGCTGCGAAGGCGTAGAGAGCGCCCGCGAGGATGCCGAGCGCGATACACGATGCAAGGCGTCGCCAGTGGCGCGCAAGCGTGACCGCAAGATCGATCGGTTCGTTGCTCATCGGCGCGCCGCGATCACGATCGCGACGCCGGAGAGCACGATGCCCGCGGTCGCGAGGATGAGTTGCGTGACTTCGGCGCGGCTGAAGTTGCGCTCGGGGACGAGGATCGCATCGCCGGGCTGCAGCTTCATGCCGGCCTTGTAGTCGCGGGTCGAGCCATTCGCTTCGATCAGCCGGACCTCGTCGAGCTCGCGCGCCGTCCGCGTCATGCCGCCGGCGTGCGCGATGTACTCGGGCACGCCGAACATCGGGTTGTAGTTGTAGAGCCCGGCGCGACCGACCGCGCCTTCGACCATCACGCTGTACTGCATCGCCGGGATCACGATCGTATCGCCCATCGCGATCGGCTTGTCGGCCTTGAAGTCACGGCGCACGAGCAGCGCGTCGAGATCGATCGCGATCAGATCTTGTCCACCTTGCTTGGGGCGCGCGATGTAGCTGCGCCCGAGATCGCCGGGCGCTTTGATCCCGCCCGCGCGATCGAGCAGCGACCAGACGGTGTCGCCCTCGACGAACGGCAGCCTCCGGCTCGTCGTGGTGCTATCGAGGGGATCGCTGCCGACGATCGCGCCGATCAGCAGCACGGTGCGCTGCAGATCATCGGTCCCCCGCACGATCACGCGATCGTCGTCGATGAGGGGCACGTTGCCGCCGGGCGGCACGTCGATGTACTCGTCTTGCTGCTTGGTATTGCGCCGCACGATCCGGATCGGCAGCGCCTTCGCGGCGGTCGGTGCGAGCCCGCCGGCGAGCTCGATCAGCTCGGCGAGATCCTTGGTCGCGGTGACCTCGTACTGGCCGGGGCGACGGACCGCACCGGTGACCTTGACGGCGAGCTCGGGGAACGGGACGTGGATGACATCGCCGTCGAGCAGGTACGGATTGAGCGCGGTGTCGCCGGTCAGCTCGTACTTGACGAGATCCGCCGTGGTGTCGGCGCCGGTTCGGTGGTGGATCGTGATCCGCCGGCGCGAGGCCGCCTGGACGATCCCCGCGCGCGTGATCACCGCCGCGACGCGGTCCACCGCGCGCGCCGAGAACGTGCCCGGTCTCCTCACGTTCTCGACGACGTGGACCAGGAACGTGCGGGGGGCCTCGACCGCGAGATCGAACGACAGGCCGGGATAGTTCGCGCGCACGCGCGACTTCATCGCGGCGCGCACCGTCGAAAGCGTCTTGTTCGCGACCGCGACGTAGCCGACCTTCGGAATGAACGCGCGGCCTTCGAGGTCGACCGTCACCTTCAACCGGAGGTTCTGTGGCCCCCAGAAGTCGAGCTCGAGCACGTCGCCGGCACCGCAGACGTAGTGATCCGGATCGATCGGCTGTTCGAGCGAGACCGCGGGCGCCACGAGCGGCGGCACGAGGAGTGACTCGGCAGCCGACGGCTCTGTCAGGCCGTTCGAATCGATCGGCTCGTCACCGGGATTGGTTTGCGTGGTCTGCGGCACCGTGACCGGCATCCGCGTGCTTGGCTGGCGCGGCGGATCGCCCGGCAGCTCGGTCGGAAACGGCTGCGCGAGCACGACATTCGTCGTGGCGGCGAGCGCGATGATTCCGACGACGATCCGGCTCATTCGGCCAGGGAACGTACCACTTACTGGGCGCCGCGAGCGCTGATCACGACGATGACCGTCTTCGCGAGGATCCGGAAATCGAGCCACAGCGACCACCTGCGTACGTACGCGAGGTCGAGCTCGAGCCACGTCTCGAAATCGTTGATCGTGCTGCGTCCGCTGACTTGCCACAGGCCCGTGATGCCGGGGACGACGGCGAGGCGCTGGCGCTGGCGCGAGTCGTAGCTCGCGACTTCGTCGGGCATCGGTGGGCGAGGGCCCACGAGGCTCATCTCGCCGCGCAGTACGTTCCAGAGTTGCGGGAGCTCGTCGAGCGAGGTCTTGCGCAGGATCGCACCGAGCCGGGTGATCCGCGGGTCGCGCGAGATCTTGAACACGGGGCCGCGCATCTCGTTGAGATGGGTCAGCGACGCGCGCTGATCCTCGGCGTCCTCGACCATCGTGCGGAACTTGAAGAACCGGAATCGCCGCCCTCCGAGCCCGCAACGTTCTTGCGTGAAGATGATCGGGCCGCGCGAGCTGAGCCGCAGCGCGATCGCGACGACCAGCATGAGCGGCGCGGCGAGCACCAACCCGAGGCATGCACCCACGATGTCGATCGCGCGTTTCGCGATGCGCGCCCGACCGATCGCCACGAGGGGCACAAGGTCTATCGATCTCGCCCGGAGTGTTGCCATCCCGCTCACCGACAGGTTTAACATTCGAGCGTGCGTAGTTTCCAGGGGATGATCGCGCTCGCGATCGTGGCTGCGCCTTTTGTCGCGTCCGGGGATCCGTCGGAGGCGACCGAGGCGACCGAGGCGGGGCTCTACGCGGGGACGTTCCTCTCGAACTTCTATCACGCGTTCTACGACGCCGCGAAGTGGTCCGCGGCGACGCGACCTAACATCTCCCGTGTCTCTCCACAGTTCGGCGCGCGCTACGCGTACTGGGTGTGGCCGCGGCTCGGGTTCGAGGCCGACGGATCGATCGCGATCGCCGGGATCGAGGGCAAAGACGACAACGCGAAACTGTACGGGCTGCGCCTACAGGCGATCGTGCAGTACCCGGTCGGGCCGTGGCTGCCGTTCGCCGCGCTCGGCGGCGGCATCTTGCACGAGAGCTCCGAGACGCTCGGCACCGATACCGATGCGATGGTTCATTTTGGTGGCGGTGTTCGCTACTTCCTGAGCCACGCGCTCGCGCTGCGCTTCGATGCGCGCGTGATGCGCGGTCCAGCTGCGGCGGGCGGTGCGTTTGGCGCGACCTACGGCGAGGTCGCGCTCGGTGTGTCCTGGGTGCCCGGTGCATCCGCCGAGCTCGGCGCGCCCGAGGCAGAAGATCCGGATCCGGATCGCGATGGCGTGTTCGGTCGCAACGACGCGTGCCCGATGGAGCCCGGGGGCGGTAATCCCGATGGCTGCCCCACGCGCGACAAAGATGGCGACGGGATTCCGGATCAGCGCGACAAGTGTCCCGAGCTCGCCGAGACCGTGAACGGCTACCAGGACGAAGATGGCTGCCCGGATCAGCTGCCCGATAGCGACCACGACGGGATCGTCGATCCGAAGGATCAGTGCCCGCAGCAAGCCGAGGACAAGGACGGCTTCCAGGACGAAGACGGCTGCCCCGATCCTGACAACGACGGCGACGGTGTGCTCGATCCGGTCGACGCGTGCCCGCTGGTCAAAGGCCCGGCCGAGAACCACGGCTGCCCCGAAATCGACAGCGACGGTGACGGCGTGCCCGACCGCCTCGATAACTGCCCCGGCGAGGCTGGAACGAACCACGGCTGCAAGGCAAAGCAGACCGTCTGGATCACCGGAACCACGATCACCGCCGACGTCCGGTTCCTAAAGACCGGCAACACGCTCGGCGACTCGGCCCGGCGGCGACTCGACGAGGCAGCGAAGATCCTCGCGGCGCATCCGGTGTGGAAGCTCGAGGTCGTCGCGCACGCGCCCGGGAAGGCGATGGCCGAGGCCCGCGCGCAGGTCGTCGTCAAGTATCTCGCCGGCAAGGGCGTCGCGGCCGATCACCTGCAAGCAGTTGGTCGCGACGATGCCAACTCGGTCGATGTCGAGCTAAACATTGGCTCGAGCGCATCCCCGCTGGGTCTCGGCGAATAGCACCGCCGCTCACCGCGTTTCGCTCTGTAAAACCATGGACAAGATCGTCGTCGAAGGTGGCGCCCGGCTCTCGGGCAAGATTCCGGTCAGCGGTGCCAAGAACGCCGCGTTGCCGCTGCTCGCCGCAGCGCTGTTGCCGTCGGGCACGTCGACCTATCGCAACGTCCCCAAGCTCGCGGACGTCCTCACGATGACCAAGCTGCTGCGCATGCTCGGCTGGTCGGCGGATGCCGAAGCCAAGGGCGACTCGCTCGTGATCGGGCCACCCTCGGGCAAGAAGAAACCGAAGCTCGAGGCGCCCTACGATCTGGTCCGCACGATGCGCGCGAGCGTGCTCGTGCTCGGTCCGCTGGTCGCGCGGTACGGTCGCGCACGCGTGTCGATGCCGGGCGGCTGCAATATCGGCGCGCGGCCGATCGATCAGCACTTGAAGGGCCTCGAGGCGATGGGCGCGAAGGTCACGCTCGATCACGGCTACGTCGAGGTCGAGGCCAAGCGGCTCAAGGGCGCGACGATCGTGTTCGACATGCCGACGGTGACCGGCTGCGAGAACATCCTGATGGCCGCGACGCTCGCGAAGGGCCGCACCGTGATGGAGAACGCGGCGCGCGAGCCCGAGATCGAGGAGCTCGCGCTCGTGCTCAACAAGATGGGCGCCAAGATCCAGGGCGCCGGCACGCCGATCATCACGATCGAAGGCGTCGACGAGCTCCACCCGATCGAGCACGCGATCATCCCAGACCGCATCGAAGCCGGCACGTTCGCGTGTGCCGCCGCGATGACCCACGGCGATGTGCTACTCGAAGGCGCGCGCGCCGAGCACATGGAGGCGATCATCGCGAAGCTCCGTGCGATGGGCGCGATCGTGGCGGTCGAGGCCGGTGGCCTGCGCGTGAAGGGCCCGGCGGAGCTCGCGCCGATCGACATCACGACCCAGCCGCATCCCGGGTTCCCGACCGACATGCAGGCGCAGTTCATGGTGATGGCGTGCCTCGCGAAGGGCCAATCGGTGATCAAGGAGATGATCTTCGAGAACCGGTTCCAGCACGTGCCGGAGCTCAACCGGATGGGCGCCGACATCCAGACCACCGGGCGCGCCGCGGTGATCCGGGGCGGGATGAAGCTGACCGGAGCGTCGGTGATGGCGACCGATCTGCGCGCATCGGCGAGCCTCGTGCTCGCCGGCATGGTCGCGCAGGGCAAGACCGAAGTCCTGCGGGTCTATCACCTCGATCGCGGCTACGAAGCGATCGAGAAGAAGCTGCGCGGCGTCGGTGCGAAGATCAAACGCGCGAAGCAAACATGACGCCCGATCGCCCGATCATCCTCGCGCTGCCCAAGGGCCGGATCCAGGAGGAGGCGGCGGCGGTGTTCGCGCGCGCCGGCTACGACCTGTCGCCGGTGTTTGCCGATACCCGCAAGCTCGTCCTCGATTGTGGCCTGCTCCGCGTCCTCATCCTGCGCAACTCCGATATCGCGACGTACGTCTCGCACGGTGCCGCTGATATCGGCATCGCGGGCAGCGATGTCCTCGATGAAGAGGGCAAGGAGCTCTACGAGCCGCTCGATCTGGGTATCGGGCGATGTCGGATGATCGTCGCCGAGCGCGCCGATGCCCGGGTCGACACCAAGACGCAGGCCCACATCCGGGTCGCCACGAAGTACCCGAACATCACGCGGGGTTATCTCGTACGCCACGGGCTCACCGCCGAGGTCATCAAGCTCTCGGGTGCCATCGAGCTGGGCCCGCTCACAGGGCTCTGTGAGCGGATCGTCGATATCACCCAGACCGGCGAGACCCTCCGCCAGAACGGCCTGGTCGAAGTCGATACGGTCTGCCAGGTTTCGAGCAAGCTCGTCGTGAATCCGGCGCGGTTGAAGCTCGACGGCGATCGGCTCGGTGCACTGATCGACGCGCTCGAGCGCGCCGTGTAATATCTGCACGAGGTGTCGTCCGACCTGCGTCCATTCGTAGCCGAAGAGATTCGGCTACACCCGCGTGTGGCTTACCAAGGTGTGCTGTCGGAAGAGGGCGCAGCCACGCGAGTTGCGGCGGCGTTGCCGCCCTTACAACGGTTCCGCCACGACTATCACGGTGCGATCGCGATCGTCGACTGGGACCACCGCTTGCCGTCGCAGAACCTGATCCTGCGCGTGTACGGCTACTACAGCGACGACACGCTCGAGGCCGGCTACGAGGCCTTCGACGATCGGTTCGAGATGATCGCGGAGCGCGACAAGTATCCCGAGTTCGACGTGCCCGACTTCGATGGCCTGGCCGCCGATGAAGCGTACGAGATCGAGCTGTCGCCGAGCGGCGTGGTCGGCAAGTGCCGGCTGACCTCGGCATGGCGCCGAACGATCGCGTCGCGGGACGCGCAGGCTGCGGTCGGCCTGGTCCAGACCTGCGAGGAGTACCAGCGGCTCGTCGCGTCATCCCCGTCGCGGCCGACCTACCTCGGCGATCTCGAGGCAGTTTCGTGGACGCCGCCGTGCGAGAGCGACCACCTGCGCTGGAGCCTCGATGTCTGGTTCCTCCTCGCGTTCGATGGCCGGATCGGCTCGGGCCGCTCGTTCCTCGCCGACCTCGAGACCAAGCAGATCGTGTCCGTGCGCGACTTCTCGGTCCGCACCGGTTAGTCGCTAACTACGCAGGAACGGTCAGGTCCTGTGTGGCGAATCTCCTTGCGTGACCGCGCGGCCACGGGCAAGTCTCGGCCCCGCCATGCGCGCGCTTATCCTAATGCTAGCCGTCTCTGCCGTCGCTTGTGGCCCGAGTAACCGGGCCGGTACCTGTGTCGGCGATGCGTGCAGCACCGGCACGTGCGATCCGAGCCAGACCCGCGATTGCTACACCGGCCACATGGACACCGAGGGTGTCGGCCCGTGCACGGGCGGCACCCAGATGTGCTTGCCCGCGGGCGTGTGGGGCAACTGCGTGGGCGAGGTCGTCCCCGTCGGCGAAGTCTGCGGCGACAACATCGACAACAACTGCAACGGCATGACCGACGAGAACATCGATGCCGATGGCGACGGTTACACCACCTGCGGTGGCGACTGCTGCGACTCCACCGAGTGCAACGACCCTGGCAAGGTCAACCCCGGCGCGTTCGATGCGCCCGGCAACGGCGTCGACGATGACTGCAACGGCGTCATCGACGACACGATCGCGCTCTGCGATCAGAACCTGACCTCGAACACGACCAATGCGATGGACTACGCGAAGGCGATCGACCTGTGCCAGGTCGCGACGACCGCGGACCTCAAGTGGGGCGTCCTCGACGCGAAGCTCACCTTCCCGGATGGCACGGGGATCCCGAGCACCGATTCGCACTCGATTCGTCACCAGTTCGGTACCGGCACGCAGCCGCAAGGTGGCCTCAGCTTCGCCCTGTTCTCGAGCGGCGCGGCGGCCGCGAAGGGCGACACGAACCCGGCGTATCAGAACTGGGGCTTCTCGGATGTCGGCAACAACGAATCGGGTTTCCCGCCGGACTTCCTCGCGGCGAACGGTGGCAGCTTGCCGAATGCGCCGGGATGCCCTCCGCCGAACGGCAGCACCGCGAACGATCCGGTGATGCTGACGCTGCACGTTCGCGTGCCGTCGAATGCACACTCGTTCTCGATCAAGTCGAACTTCTACACGGCGGAGTTTCCCGAGTGGACGTGCTCGGCGTTCAACGATTTCTTCGTCATCCTCCTCGATTCGACGTACTCGGGTACGCCCGCGAACCCGACCGACAAGAACCTCGCGTTCTATACGCAGCCGAACACGACGACCAACTACCCGGTGGGCGTGAACCTCGCGTACGGCAACACGGGCCTGTTCACCGAGTGCGTCAATGGCTCGACCGGTTGCTCGGGGACCCCGGGCACGATCAGCACGTGTGTTGGCGTCACCGACCTCGCGGGCACCGGCTTCGACGATCCGCAACCGGGCTCGTGCGATGGCAACAGCCTCCTCGGCGGCGCGACCGGTTGGCTCACCACCACGGGTAACGTCGTCCCTGGCGAGACCATCACGGTTCGCATCGCGATCTGGGATACCAGCGATCACGCGCTCGACTCGCTCGCGGTGGTCGATGCATTCACGTGGTCGGTCGACGCCGCGAACCCCGGCACCGTGATCGAGCGGACCGCGCCCGTGAACATCAGCCGTCAGACCGGGCTGGCTACGCCGCTCGACTGAGCGTCGTACCGAGCTCTTCGGCGAGCGCGGTGCGAACCGCCGCCATCTCGACCTCCGGCAGGTAGCTGGCGAGCGAGCGCATCACGTCCGAGTCGAAGCCACACGGATTGATCCGGTGGAAGTAGCTGAGGTCGGTCGTGACGTTCAGCGCGAGGCCGTGGAACGTGACCCACTTGCGGCACGCGATGCCCATCGAGCAGAGCTTCTTGCGTGTGCCTGCTTCCGGCGGGCCGGTCCAGACGCCGGTCTTGCCTGGCTCGCGATCCGCGACGACGCCGAAGCGCGCGCAGGTCGCGATCACGGCCTCCTCGAGGTTGCGCAGGAACCGGTGGAGGTCGCGTTCAGGACCTTCGCGGAGCAGCACGATCGGATACGCGACCAGCTGACCGGGCCCGTGATAGGTGACATCGCCACCGCGCTCGATCTCGACGACCGGCACGTCGCCCGCCGCGAAGATGTTCGCGAGCGCTGCCTTGTTGCGGCCGATCGTGAACGTGTGCGGATGCTCGACGAGCAGCAGCGTGTCCGTGATCTCGTCGCGCTGGCGTGCCTCGACCAGCTCGAGCTGGTGGGCGCGGACCTCGTCGTAGCCGCGCGTGCCGAGCTCGACGACCCGCCAATCCATACCTAGTGCGCTGCGGTGACCGGACGATTGATGATGTGCACGGCCTCGCCGAGCGCGGCGGCAGCCGATTCCATGATCGCTTCGGACAGCGTCGGGTGCGGATGGATCGTGAGGCGCAGGTCGTCGGCGACCGCACCCATCTCGATCGCGAGCGCGCCCTCGGAGATCAGGTCGCCCGCGCCGTTCGCGACGATGTGGAGGCCGAGCAGCTCGCCGGTCTTCGCGTCGATCACGGTCTTGCAGAAGCCTTCGGTGTCGTTGATCGCGATCGCGCGACCGAGCGCGGCAAACGGGAACTTGCCGACCTTGACGGCGATGCCCTTGGCCTTCGCCTCTTCTTCGGTGAGCCCGGTCGAGGCGATCTCCGGATCGGTGAACACGACCGCCGGAATCGTGCGGACGTCCATCGCGGCCTTGTGACCGGCGATCAGCTCGGCGACGACCTCGCCTTCGTGGGTCGCCTTGTGCGCGAGCATCATGCCGCCGATGAGATCACCGAGTGCGTAGATCCCGGGCACGTTCGTGCGGAGGTGATCGTCGGCGATCACGAAGCCGCGCTTGTCGAGCGCGACGCCCGCGTTCTCGAGGCCGAGGTTCTCGCTGTTCGGCCTGCGGCCGATCGACAAGAGGATCTTGTCGGCATCGATCGTCGCGGTCTTGCCGTCCTTGAGCTCGACCGTGAGGACGGCGCGGTCGCCCTTGTCTTCCCACGATTTGGCCTTGGTCTCGACCATGACCTCGACGCCCATCTTCTTGAGCTTCTTCTCGACCACCGCGACGCAGTCCTTGTCCATCGAGGCGAGGACGCGCGGGAGTGCTTCGACGACCGTGACCTTGGAGCCGAGCTTCGCGTAGACCATGCCGAGCTCGAGGCCGATGTAGCCACCGCCGATCACGATCAGGCGCTTCGGAATTTCTTCGAGCGCGAGCGCGCCGGTCGAGTCGAGGATCCGCTGCTGGTCGATCTTGAAGCCGGGGATCTCGATCGGGCGGCTACCCGTCGCGAGCACGATGTTCTTCGCGATGATGGTCTGCGGACCATCCTTGGTCGTGACCGTGATCCGATGACCATCGGGACCGGATTTTTCGAGCTTCGCGGTGCCCTCCATCATCTCGGTGCCATTGCCCTTGAGCAGCGTGCGGACGCCGCTCGTGAGCTTGGTGACGACGCCAGACTTCCACGCCTGCATCTTCTTGACGTCGACGACGGGCTTACCGGGGAGCGTGATGCCGATCTCCTCGGAGTGGCTCATCTTGTCGTACGACTTCGCGGCGAAGATCAGCGCCTTGGATGGAATGCATCCGACGTTGAGGCAGACGCCGCCCCAATATTCGCGCTCGATGACGAGCGTCTTTACCTTGAGCGCACCGAGGCGGATTCCCGCGGGATATCCACCCGGTCCGGCACCGATCACGACTGCATCGAAACGTAGCTCGGCCATGGCCGTCTCATACCATGGGACGGAACCGTTCCCACTGGACGCCGAGCTTCTCCATCCGGGAGCGCAGCGTGTTGGCGTGCAGGCCGAGCAGCCGGGCCGCACCGGTCACGCCTTCGATCTTGCCGCGGGAGCGGACGAGCGCGCGCTCGATGTGCTCGCGGATCGCGTCGTCGAGCGTGGGGAACGAATCTTGTTCTGCAACGGAGCGGGGTGTGACGGCCTCGCCGCCGAGGGCGCGGAAGATCTCGAGGCGCACGCCGCCGCCGAGGA
The DNA here is from genome assembly GCA_025357755.1 of Kofleriaceae bacterium. Taxonomy (GTDB): domain Bacteria; phylum Myxococcota_A; class Polyangia; order Haliangiales; family Haliangiaceae; genus JABFXX01. The sequence continues at coordinate 32,459 of JANXOP010000125.1, forward strand.
TCGCGGCGCGGTCGATCACCGCGGCGAGCTCGCGGACGTTGCCGGGCCAGTCGTAGCCCTGCAACAACAAGAGGTCGGCCGCGGTGACCACGAGCCTCTCGGTGCCGAGCCGGCGACCCGCGCGATCCGCGAAGTAGGCGGCGAGATCCGCGATGTCAGCGCGGCGCTGGCGCAGCGGCGGCAAGCGAATCGCGAACACGTGGATGCGATACCAGAGGTCCTCGCGGAACCTGCCGAGGCGGACCATCGCCGCGAGGTCGCGATGCGTCGCCGCGATCACGCGAACACTCGTGCGGAGCTCTTCCTGGCCACCGACGCGCTCGAAGGTGCCGTCCTGGAGGACGCGCAGCAGGCGGACCTGCGCCGCGAGCGGGAGCTCGCCGATCTCGTCGAGGAACAGCGTGCCGCCATCGGCGCGCTCGAACCAGCCGCGCCGCAGCGCAGAGGCGCCCGTGAAGCTGCCGCGTTCGTGCCCGAACAGCTCGGAATCGATCAGCTCCGGTGCGATCGCGCCGCAGTTGACGCGCAGGATCGGGCCCTCGGCGCGCGTCGACCTGCGATGGATCGATCGCGCGACGACATCCTTGCCGCTGCCGGTCTCGCCGAGGAGCAACACCGGCGAGTCCGTGCGCGCGACTTGCTCGACCTGATGCATGACCTCGCGCAGGCCTGCATCCGCGCCGACGATCGCATCGACCTCGTCACTCAGCATGGCAAACGCGCTCTTCACGAGATTTCGGGACACCCACGACAGATCGGAGGCTACTACGAAATAGCGGAGTTTCCAATATAACGGATGAACGTCTTATCAGACACTTAGGCCTGGCCCGCCTCGTGTAATGCGCCGCGCCATGCGTTTGACGAAATTTCACGGCGCGGTCGCAGGCCTGCTCGCGGCCACGGTCGCGTGCAACGGCGGCAAGTCCGCGGCGAATGGCGATGGCAAGACGAGCGACACCAAGACGGTCGAGCTGCTCAACGTCTCCTACGATCCGACGCGCGAGCTCTACGTCCAGCTCGATGCCGCGTTCGCGAAGCAGTACCAGGACACCAAGCACGTCACCGTCACCATCAAGCAGTCGCATGGCGGATCGGGCAAGCAAGCGCGCTCGGTGATCGACGGGCTCGAGGCCGATGTCGTGAGCCTCGGCCTCGCCGGTGACATCGACGCGATCGCGGACTCGGGCCTGCTCGCGAAGGATTGGCAGACCCGGCTGCCCGAGCACTCGACGCCGTACACCTCGACGATCGTGTTCCTCGTCCGCAAGGGCAACCCGAAGGCGGTGAAGGACTGGGGTGACCTCGTGAAGGAGGACGTCAAGGTGATCGCCTCGAACCCGAAGACCTCGGGCGGCGCGCGCTGGGCGTACCTCGGCGCGTGGGGCTACGGCAAGAAGACGAGCGGGACCGACGAGGGCGCGAAGGCCTTCGTCAAGCAGCTCTATCAACACGTGCCGGTGCTCGATTCGGGCGCGCGTGGTTCGACGACGACGTTCGTCGAGCGTGGTCAGGGCGACGTGCTCTTGTCGTGGGAGAACGAGGCGTACCTCGCGCAGGATCAGGCCAAGGATCAGGGCTTCGAGATCGTGGTGCCGCCGCGCAGCATCCTCGCCGAGCCGCCGGTCGCCGTTGTCGATCGCGTCGCCGCGAAGCACGGTACGACCGAGGTCTCGAAGGCGTTCCTCGAGTTCCTCTACACCGAGCCCGCGCAAGAGATCATCGCGAAGAATCACTACCGCCCGCGCAGCAAGACCGTGAAATCCGATCTGCCGAAACTCGAGCTGTTCTCGATCGACGACCTCGGTGGCTGGGGCGTCGTGCAGAAGACGCACTTCGCCGACGGCGGTGTGTTCGACGCGATCTACACGAAGTAAGTCATGGCTCGTCGTGCGCTCCCAGGGTTTGCCTTGTCGCTCGGCGTCACGCTGACGTATCTCGGCCTCCTCGTCGTGATTCCCCTCTCGACGATCGTGCTGAAGACGTCGTCTCTGACCTGGGCGCAGTTCTGGACGATCGTCACCGCACCGCGTGCGGTCGCCTCGTTCGCCCTGTCGCTCGGTGCATCGCTCGTCGCTGCCGCGATCGCCTCGGTGTTCGGGCTGATCGTCGCCTGGGTGCTCGTGCGCTACGAGTTCCCGGGCCGGCGCGTGATCGACGCGCTCGTCGATCTCCCGTTCGCCTTGCCGACCGCGGTGGCCGGCATCGCGCTGACCGCGACCTGGGGCTCGACCGGCGTGCTCGGTCGCTATCTCCACGCGATCGGGATCGAGGGCGCCTATTCGCGGCTCGGCATCGTGATCGCGCTGGTGTTCCTCGGCGTGCCGTTCGTGGTGCGCACGGTGCAGCCGGTCCTGGTCCAGCTCGATCCGCGGCTCGAAGAAGCCGCGGCGACACTCGGTGCGACGCGGTTGCAAGCGTTCGTGCGGGTGGTGCTGCCGGTCCTGCGCCCCTCGATCGTCACGGGCTTCGCGCTCGCGTTCTCGCGCGCCCTCGGCGAGTACGGCTCGGTCGTGTTCATCAGCGGCAACATGCCGGGCAAGACCGAGATCGCACCGCTGCTCGTGATGACCAAGCTCGAGCAGTTCGACTATCCAGGTGCGACCGCGCTCGCGCTCGTGATGGTGATCGCCTCGTTCGCGATCTTGATCGCGATCAACTCGCTCGGCCGGCGCAGCCGCAAGCGCGATCTGCATCGCAAGCGGCCGCCGATGGCACGGCCGACGCCGCCTCCTTCAGCGACGATCGCGCGAGGTTACGTATGAAGCGCGCCGTCGGTGAAGCGCCGTGGGTGCGCCGCAGCCTGATCGCGATCGCGGTCGTGTTCTTCATGCTGTTCATGGTCGTGCCGCTCGGGGTGGTGTTCGCGACCGCATTCCGCGACGGCATCGCGCCGTACCTCGCAGCGATCACCACGCCGGATGCCAGGTCCGCGATCAAGCTGACGCTGTTGGTCGCGGTGATCGCGGTGCCGCTCAACATCGGCTTCGGCATCGCCGCGGCCTGGTCGATCGCGCGGTTCGCGTTCCCCGGCCGGCGCGCGCTGCTCACACTGATCGATCTGCCGTTCGCCGTGTCGCCGGTCGTGGTCGGCATGATGTTCATCCTGCTGTTCGGCGCGCACGGGTACCTCCACTCGAGCCACAAGATCGTGTTCGCGGTGCCCGGGATCGTGCTCGCCACCACGTTCGTGACGATTCCGTTCGTGGCGCGCGAGTTGATTCCCGCGCTCGAGGCGCGTGGGCCCGAGCAAGAGCTCGCCGCGCTCACGCTCGGTGCTTCGCCGTGGCAGACATTCTGGCGCGTCACGTTGCCGGGCCTGCGCTGGCCGCTCGCGTACGGCGCGATCCTGTGCACCGCGCGGGCGATCGGCGAGTTCGGTGCGGTGTCGGTGGTCAGCGGCCACATCCGTGGAGAGACCAACACGGTCCCGCTCCACGTCGAGATTCTCTACAACGATTTCCAGTATCAGGCCGCCTTCGCGGTCGCGACGATCCTCGTCGTACTCGCGCTCGCGACGGTCCTCTTGCAGCGTGTCGTCGAGTGGCGCGCGGAACGGAACCGCATATGAAGATCCGCGCAGAGCACATCACGAAGGAGTTCGGTGAATTCGCCGCGCTCGCTGATGTCTCGATCGAGATCCCGAGCGGCGAGCTCGTCGCGTTGCTCGGCCCCTCGGGTAGCGGCAAGACCACGCTGCTACGAGTGATCGCCGGCCTCGAGGTCCCGCAGCGGGGCAGGGTGTTCCTCGGAGATGACGAGATCACCCACGCGACGATCCAGGCGCGAGGCATCGGCTTCGTGTTCCAGGACTACGCTCTGTTCGAGCACCTCACGGTCGCCGAGAACATCGCGTTCGGGCTCTCGGTGCGCAAGCAGCCGGCCGCGAAGATCGAGCTGCGCGTGCGCGAGTTGCTGGGCCGCGTGCAGCTCTCGGAGCTCGCCACGCGCTTGCCGAGCGAGCTCTCGGGCGGTCAGCGCCAGCGCGTCGCCCTCGCGCGTGCGCTCGCACCCGATCCAAAGGTGCTGCTGCTCGACGAACCGTTCGGTGCGCTCGATGCGCGCGTGCGCGCCGAGCTCCGAACGTGGCTGCGCCGGTTGCACGATGACCTCCACATCACCTCGGTGTTCGTCACCCACGATCAAGAAGAGGCGCTCGAGGTCGCCGATCGGATCGTCGTGCTCGACCACGGCAAGATCGAACAGGTCGGTTCGCCGACCGAGGTCTTCGATCGGCCCGCGAGTGCATTCGTCATCGAGTTTCTCGGCGGCGCGAACGTGCTGCGTGGCGAGGTCCGTGGCGACCGGGGCAGCTTCGGCGAGCTCGTCTTGCCGTGGACCGGTCGTGGTGATGGACCCGCGCGCGCGTTCGTCCGCGGCCACGATCTGGAGCTCGGTCGCGACGCGGTCGCGCAGTCGCTCTCGGTCACCATTCAAGATGTTCGCGAGATCGGGATCACCGCTCGCGTCGTCGTCTTTCACCTCGATCACGGCGAGCTCGTGATCGAGCTCCCGCGCCGTCGCCTCGCCGAGCTCGCGCTCGTGCGCGGTGACCGCGCCATCGCCACGGTTCGCACCGCGTCTGTGTTTCTCGATAACCCACTTCCGAATCAGGCCCTGTCATGAAGTACGTCTCGATCCTCAGCTCGTTCCTCGTCAGCTCGCTCGCCGCTGCCCAGCCTTCGAACGGCGGCGCCCCGCAACCTCCCGCCGTGCCGGATCAACCGAGCGCGCCCGCCGAACCGCCGGCGACCGATCCGGTGCCCGTCGTCGCTCCGGCCGTGGTCGAGGCGCCGGTCGTCACGACGCCGGTCGTCGTCGTCGCTCCGGCCGTGGTCCCGAGCCAGGATCCGGTCGGTGCGCTCGAGCCGAAAACCTCGGGTTTCAAGGACGGCTTCATCCTGCAAGCGAGCGATGGCAGCTCGAAGCTGACGATCGGTGGCATCAGCCAGTTCGACGGCCGGTTCTTCGTCAACGACGACAACAACGTCCAGACCGATCAGTTCTTGATCCGCAGCTTGCGCTTCGATCTTCGCGGCACGGTCTACGACCACTTCGATTTTCGCTTCATGCCGGACTTCGCGGGTTCGAAGCTGCTCGTCCAGGACGCGTATGTCGACGTGCGGTACACCGACGTGCTCAAGATCCGGTTCGGCAAGTTCAAGGTGCCGTTCGGCATCGAGCGCCTGCAGTCGGAGGGTCAGACGATCTTCGCCGAGCGCGGTCTGCCGAACCAGATCTCGCCGAACCGCGATCTCGGCGTCGAGCTCTTCGGCGATGTCGGCAAAGGCACGCTCGCCTATCAGTTCGGCGTGTTCAACGGCGTCGCCGATGGCAGCCTCAACGATGGCGACGCGACCGACGACAAGGAGCTCGCGGCGCGCGTGTTCGTGCGCCCGTTCGCGGCGACCGGCCCCACGTTCCTCGAGAACCTCGGCGTCGGTGTGGCGGCCACGTTCGGCGACAAGCAAGCGAGCCTGATCCAGCCCGATGTGCCTTCGTGGAAGACCTCGGGCCAGAACACGATCTTTCAGTTCCGCGCGGGCACCACGCTCGCGGATACGGTCGTCGCGGATGGTCGCCACGATCGCGCGACGGTCCAGGGCTACTACTTCTTCAGCCGCGTCGGCCTGATCGCCGATTACGTGCGATCCGCGCAGGAGGTCGTGCTCGACGGCAACCACGACCGGGTCTCGTCCGATGCGTGGGAGGCCGTCGCGCAGGTGCTACTCACCGACGACGAAGCGACGTACAACAGCGTCACCCCCAAGCACCCGTTCAACCCCAAGACCGGCGAGATCGGCGCGTTCGATGTCAAAGCGCGCATCGGCGAGATCCGCACCGTCAACGGTTCGGTGTTCCAGAAGTACGTCGACCCGACCAAGTACGCTCGGCGCGCGTGGTCTGGCGGCGTCGGCGTCGATTGGTGGGCGAACCGCTCGTTCCGCGCGCTGATCGATCTCGAGCGGACCTGGTTCACCGGCGGTGCCAAGAACGGCACCGCGGTCACCGACCGGATCGACGAGACCTCGATCATCGGTCGCGTCCAGCTCGTCTTCTAATTCGACGATGGCGAGTCGCAATCGAAAGTTCGACTCCGCGGATGCTGCCGCGGACACGGCGCGTCGCCTCGCGCTCGGCAGCAACCTGCGCAAGGCGCGCACGCGCCGCGGGCTCTCGATCGGACGGTTCGCCGAGAAATCCGGGATCTCGCGCGCGATGATCAGCCAGATCGAGCTCGGCATCAGCTCGCCCTCGGTCAACGTGATGTCGAAGCTCACCCGTTGCCTCGGCGTGCCGTTCACCGCCTTGCTCGGCTCGCCGGCACGCGCCGAGGCCGCGGTCGTGCGGGCGACCCCGCGCGAGGCCGGGGCATTTCGCATCCGCGCGCTCTCGCCCGGCGAACGTCGCGTCGAGCTCCACGAGCTCTCTCTCTCGCCTGGCCACGCTGCGCCAGTCGAGCCGTATGCGGCACGCACGACCGTGAACGTGGTCGTGACCGCGGGGACTCTCGAGCTCGGAACCGCCGACGAAGCGCACCGGCTTGAGATCGGCGACTCGATGATCTTCGCCGCGGACGAGCCCCACACGTATCGCAACATCGGTACGAGCGAGCTCGTGATCTATCGCGTGACGGTCCGCGCCGACGATTGACGGTTCTATTATAACGGATATAATTTCCTGTATGACAAAGATCAAGGAAGAGATCGTGAAGGCGAACGCGCTCTACGCGAGCGAGTTCGGTGACAAGGCCGCGCTCGGCCTGCCGCCCGCGCGCGGCTTTGCGATCCTGACGTGCATGGACGCGCGGCTCGATCCAGCGAAGGTCGCGGGTCTGGCCGAGGGCGATGCCCACGTCATTCGGAACGCTGGTGGGCGCGCCAGCGACGACGCGATTCGCTCGCTCGTGATCTCGTACAAGCTACTCGGCACCAAGGAGTGGTTCGTGATTCACCACACGAACTGCGGCATGGAGCTGTTCACCGACGAGATCATGCGTGATCTCCTCGCGCAGAGCCTGACCACCGCGAGCTTCGACGGAACGAAGTGGAGTGATACGGGAACGAGCTCGGGCTCGCGTGCCGCGGAGTTCATCGACTTCCTCACGATCAAGAACCTCGCCGAGAGCGTCGTCACCGACGTGGAGCGGATCCGCACCCATCCACTTGTACCCAAGAGCATCCCGATCCATGGCTACATCTATGACGTCTCGAACGGCCGGTTGATCGAAGTTCCTGCGGCGAGCGAGCTCGGGCGCGTTGCCTGAGACTAGAATCGCGGGCAGTGCCCAAGAAACCGAAGCTCCCGCAACGGCGCATGTCACCTCCCGCTGGCCTACGTCTTGGCGACGAGGTCGGTGCGGCGGACCTCGGTTCCCGCGTCGCGCACAACCTGCGTACGCTGCGCAAGGCGCGCGGCATGTCGCTCGACGAGCTGGCGCACGCATCCGGCGTGAGCCGCGCAGCGCTGTCGCAGATCGAGACCAACAAGACCAACCCGACGATCGGCCTGCTGTGGAAGGTCGCCGCCGGGTTCGGGATCCCGTTCAACGAGATCCTCGGCGAGGCACGTGCGTCGGCGTCGATCCTGCGACGCACCGACGCGCAGGTCCTGCAATCGGCCGACGGCAAGTTTCACAGCCGCCCGCTGGCGCCTGCGGGTGCGAACCCGCTCGTCGAGCTCTACGAGCTTCGCCTCGCGGCGAGGTCGCGCCATGCCTCGGAGGCGCACGCGCCAGGAACCCGCGAGATCGTCGTGGTGCTCACCGGGACGCTGCGGCTCGTCACGAAGGATGGCTCGTACGATCTGGCGGCCGGTGATTCATTGCTGTTCTCCGCCGACGAGCCCCACGTGTACGAAAATCCGGGGAACGCGGAGGCGCGCTACCACGACGTGATCGTCTATTCGCGCTAGTCGATGCTCCGGCAGATCCACGCCGCATCTTCGGGTTCCTCGAGGTCGAAGCGCGGCCAGGGCCGCTTGCTCTGCGTGCGCTCGTTACCGCCGGCAACCGGCGGTGGGATCGGAGGTTCGACGTGCGTGGACAAAGACGGGCTGGGTAGGGCGGTGCTCATGGGTCACTTCGCAGGCGGTAGGAGCACGGTATCGATCGCGTGGATCACACCATTGGTGGCGAGGAGGTCGGGCTTGGTGACCGTCGCACCACCGACCTTGACGCCGCTCGATGCATCGATCGCGAGGTCGGCACCCTGGACCGATTTCTCGGTCTTCACCGTCGCGAGGTCCTTCGCGAGCACGCTGCCCGAGATGACGTGATACTGGAGCACCTGCGCGAGCTTCGCCTTGTCGGCGAGGAGGGCCTCGAGATCCTTGGCCGGGAGCTTCGCGAAGGCGTCGTCGGTCGGCGCGAACACGGTGAACGGGCCCGCGCCATTCAGGTTCTCGGCGATGCCCGCGGCATCGACCGCCTTCAAGAACCTCGAGAACGTGCCTACCTGTTTCGCGGTGTCGAGCAGGTTCTTGGTGGCTGCGGCGGCCGGCGGAGCGTTCGGAGCGATCGCCGCCGAGCCTGACGCCGGCGTGGGCGTGGGCGTGGCGGCCGAGCCCGTGTCCGCGGCCTTTGCGGTCGGAGCGGGCGTCGCTTCGCCCTTCTTCTTACAACCGGCCGTGGCGAGGAGTCCGAGAGCGAGCACGGCGGCGACGAGCAGCGAGTTCTTTTTCATAATAATAACTTCTATTATAACGGACAAGCTGTCAACATCTCGGACGTCCCGATCGTCGTCCGGTTCAAGAGACTGGCTAGCAGCGCTCGACCTTCCGGCCACCTGCCGAGCCCCGAGCTCGCGTTGAGGTGACCGCGTCCGCGGATCACGCGCAGCTCGCTGCCCCAGGCTCGTGCGAACTGCGCGGCACGTTCTGCACTGACGTACGGATCGTCGTCGGAGGTGACGACGAGCGAGGCACACGGTAGCGGATGCTGGGGCACGCCGGCAAAGTCGCGCAGCGGGAGCGCACCGCTCGTACGTTCGATATCGGCCGGCGCGACGAGCAGCGCGGCGCGGATCGGCCTGCGAGTGGACCGCGCCCAGTACGCGACCGCGATACAGCCGAGCGAGTGCGCGACGAACACCGGCGGTCGCGGATCGCGGAGGGCGAGCGCGACGGCCGCGGCCTCGATCGCATCCGTCCACGCGTCGCACCGCGGATCGAACCAATCCGCCAGCTCCGTGCGCGAACACGCGAGCTCCGTTTGCCACAGCGTCTGCCAGTGGGCCGCGCCGGAACCGCCCCATCCGGGGACGACGAGGATCGGACCGGAAGCGATGTCGTGCGCCATGGTGTTACCCCGAGGTTTCGTCGTCGGACGAGGAGGTGCCGGTGGCGTTGAAATAGACACCGCGTAGCCAGCGCGCGCCCGAGAACTCGGTGCGGCCGTGGAGCATGCGGTGGTTGTCGTAGATCAGCACGTTGCCCGGCCGGATCCGGAACGCGTAGTGGTTGCGCGGGTCGCGCAGGATCCGGACGAACTGGTCGTGCGCCCGGTACCACGCGCTCATCCGGTCGAACGGGAGCTGATACGGGGCCTCGGTGAAGTACGACGACCGGACGAACACGCGGCCTGCGCGAATCGTGACGATGGGGGAGATGACCTCGCGTTCGAAGTTCTTCTGCTTGCGGTGGAACCGGATCGAGGTGCGCAGCAGCAGCTCGGCGGCGTCCCGATCGAGACTCTGCAGGTAGCGGAACGCCGCCTCGCCATCGACGAGCACGGTGTCGCCGCCCTGATTCGCATCGCGGATGCCCTGCAACAGCTGGTAGCGCGGCGGCTCGTCGAGAAACGGCTGATCGGTGTGCAGCTCGATCGCGGCGTTGGTGTAGCCGAGTTGATCGATATTGGTGTTCGTCGTGTTGTCGGTACGCAGATCTTCGATCCGCCCGAAGTGGGTGCCGATGATGCGCAGGCCGCGTGCCCCGAGCACGTCGATCCACGCCTCGGTCTCGGCCTCGGGTCGATCGTGCTCGCGGCGCACGACCGCCGCGCCAACCTTCTCGAGCCGAGAGAGCAGGTCGCTCGTGATCGCCTCGAGGCCGCGCGCGCCGTCGAGCTCGAGTGCGCGGACGTCCGAGGGTGGGCGAGGAACCTCGATTCGATCGGTGGCGTAGGCATGGCGGCGCAGCCACTCGAGCGGGTAGCGGCTCACCCGACCATCGTGGCTCCAGGTCACGCGCAGCACGCCGTCATCGACCGCGGCCGATCCGAGCGCGAGCTCGTCAGGGAGCTCGGCCGAATCGATCGTGCGCTCGCCGGTCGTGGGATGGCGATCGACGTCGCAGTTGTGGCGCAGCCAACGGAGATGAAAGTCTGCATGGCGCTCGGCAGCGCCCTCGGGGGTGAAGACTCGCACGAAGTCATCGTGAAGCTCGACGCGGCTCATCGCTTCGGAGTCGGCGACCATGCGGAATAACATCCGTTATCACGGATTATCTGTCAACGAGACGGAAACGCGTTTCTAGTATCATGAACAAAACCTCCAGTTTGTGCAGGTGCTTTAATGACCGGGTGAAACGCGCCTGGGTCCTAGTGGTCGTCGCCTGTGGTGGAGGCACCGCCATTCCGCCCGCGAAGCGCGTGCAGCCGATCCCGGAAGCACATCCCGAAATCGGTGGCATGTTCAGCGGGACCGCCGAGCTCGTCCCCGATGCGCCGTCGAGAGAGCTCCAGATCGCGGCGCCACCCGAACCGCTCGCCGCGCCCGAAGGCAAGCAACCGATCGTCGACGAGATCGTGCGCAACTACGATCGCTTCGCCGAGTGCGCCGCCAAGGACGCTGCCGTGATGGGCCGGATCACCCACCACTTCGTCGTCGATGGCCATGGTGCGGTCACCGCGATCCGCACCGACGGCGATGGCAACGCCGCGGTCCACGCGTGCATGAACGAGGCGCTCCACGAGCTCGCGTTCCGCGGTCGCGCCGACGGCAAGGCGATGGCGATCACGTGGAACTGGACGATCAAGCGCTACTGAATCAGTCCGCGCTCGAGACCGCTTTGGGATCCGTGAGGTGGAGATCCGAGAGCTCGTTCTGGAACTTCACCTTCGTCAGCATCAGCTGCTCCTCTGCATCGACGATCTTGATCGTGAGCTTCTGGACCTTGTCGGTGGTCTCGATCAGCTTGCCGCGCAACGCGCTCATGAGATCGCCGCCGGTGCGCACGGCCTTCAACGTCACGAGCTGGGCATGGAGCTCGCCCGAGCGCTCCTTGTACTCGCCGAGCTGGTCGCGCATCGTCGCGATCTTGTCGACCAGATCGACCCCGATACGGTGGGTGGCGAGCGCGCCCTCGAGCTGCTTCTTGAGCGCGGGCGAAGCATCGGGCTCGTCGACGTAGACCCTCATGAGGCCGAGTGCCTCGTCGGACGAGAGCTGGAGCGATCGCTCGATCGGCGTGGTCTCGGCGATCGTGACGTGCGCGATCTCCTTCGGGCCGAGATCGACTTCGTACAGCGTCGAATCGCCGATCCTCAGCGATCGCTCCGGCGCCGCGACGACGGTCCAGTCTTCGGGCGTGCGATGGCGCAGGAACACCTTCGCCGGCTGATCGAGGCGGCTGGTCACGGTGTACGTCGTCGCCTTGCGATGCTGGAGCTCGGCGGTGACCACACCGCGTTGCGCGGTGAACAGCTTCGCGATCTTGTCCTTCTCCGCACCCGAGGTCTCGACGACGATCTGCCGGTCACTCGCGAACGGCACGACCACGCTCGAGCGTGGCGGCACCGGTTCGGTGATGCCTTCGCCGATGAACCGGCCCTCGCCATACACCGTGACCGGCCCAGGCTCGAGCGTATCGCCGGTCGGGTTCTGCAGGCGCACTGCCTTGAACGCGAACCGCTTGTCGCCGCGATCCGCGATCGGATCGTAGAGATAGACCACGCCACCTTCGGTCTCGCCGTGGACCATCGCGACCATCGCACTCGAGCCCGCGCGCACGTCCATCGGTCGATCCGCCATGAAGTGGCTCTCGCCGACGGGCGTGTCGGCCGTCGCGCCGCGCAGGGTCGGCGGTGCCTTGGCCGTCTCGACGTTCCCGGAGGCGACCGCGAGGAGGCGTAAGGTCGCTCCACCGGTCTTGGCCCGCACGACGATGCGCTTTGCAGGCACACCATCGTCGATCAACTTGTTGCGGGCCGCTTCGCCCCGCTGCTTCGCGTCGCCCAGCGTCGCGCCGAGCGACTCGATCACGATGTCCTTCTTCGAGCCGAGGATCTGCTTGGCGACCGCCGCGAGCTTCTCGTCGCCTTGCTTGATCGGCGGCGGTGGTGCGGCTGGCGTGTACGAGGAAGAAGAGCCCGAGAACGAGGCGCCGGTCGTGTTGATGCCTTCGACGGAGTACGCATCG
>JANXOP010000131.1 GCA_025357755.1 Kofleriaceae bacterium
ACGCTGCGGCTCGAGCACCACTGCGTCGAGGGCTGGTCCGCGGTCGCGGACTGGACCGGCGTGCGGCTCGCCGAGCTCGCGAAGCGCGCGGGCGCCCGCAAGGTCGACTACGTCGAGTTCCGCTCGTTCGACGGCCCGCCCGACGAGCGCGGCTACTGGTCGAGCTGGGACCGCGAGAGCGCGGTCCACCCGCAGACGCTGATCGCGTTCGGCTTCAACGGCAAGCCGCTCACGCCCAAGCACGGCGCGCCCGTGCGCCTCTACGGCGCGAACAAGCTCGGCTACAAGCAGGTCAAGCACCTCACCGAGATCAACTTCCTCGACCGGGAGACCGGCGGCTACTGGGAGAACCGCGGCTACGAGTGGTTCGGCGGCACCTGAGCGTGCTCACGCGTCGTGGGACACGCCGATCAGCTGGCGCGCCGCGGCGAGCAGGTTGATGTCCGTGGTGCCGGCGCCGAGCTCGAGCAGCTTCGCATCGCGAGCGAGCTTCTCGATCCCGAGCTCCTCCATGTAGCCGTAGCCACCGTGGAGCTGGACCGCGGTCATCGCGGCCTCGACCGCGTACTGCGCGCACATCGCCTTGCTCGCATTGACGAACGCCATGTCCTTCTTGCCGTGCTGCTGCATCCACGCGGTGCGATACACGACGCTCTCGACGGTGCGGAGCTTGAGATAGAGGTCCGCGATGTGGAGCTGGACCGCCTGGAACGCGCCGATCGGGCGACCGAACTGCTTACGGTCGCGGACGTACTGCAGGCTCTGATCGTAGCAACGCTCGATGATGCCCCACGCCATCGCGGGGATGCCGGAGCGCTCGCTGCCGAGGCTGTCCTTGGTATCGCTGCGTCCGCCGCGGCCCTTCTCCTTGCCGCCGAGCAGGTGCTCGGCACCGAGGTGGACATCGTCGAAGAACACCTCGCTCGTCGGGGAATCGCGCATGCCCATCTTCTTGAAGGGCGGGCCGACCGAGACGCCTTGCATGCCGCGCTCGACGATGAAGGTGGCGACCCCCGGATCGGGCTCGCCGCGGTCGATCTTCGCGTACACGAGGAACACGTCGGCGCCGGGTCCGTTCGTGATGAAGGTCTTGGAGCCCTTCAAGATGTAACCACCGGCCTCGTTCGGCGTGGCCGTCGTGCGCATCGAACCGAATGCGTCGCTGCCTGCATCCGGCTCGGTGAGGCACCACGAACCGATCTGCTGGAGCGTGGCGACCGGCAGGCCCCACTTCTCGATCTGATCGGCCGTGCCCTTCGCGACGATCGCACCGCCGACGAGGCCCATCGAGACGCCGAAGCCCATCGCGAAGCCGGGCGACACGCGCGAGAGCTCCTTGACGACGACGTGCATCATCATCGGGCTGCCGATGCCCTTCGCGAGCTGGCGATCGCTGTCGTCGGCCTCGCCCGAGCGTAGCCGCGCGATCCGTTTCTTCACGGACGCGCCGAGCATCGTGTCGAAGCCGAACTGCTTCGCCATCTTCTTCATCAGGTCGAACGGCTGTTCGGTCCCCGCTTCGAGCACCGGAATTTTCGGTGCGAGCTGGGTCTGACACCACTGCCGCACCATCGTTGCCACCATTTGCGTCTGCTCGTCGAGCTCGAACATACCGGCACTGTAGCTCAGCCGTGGAACACGCGGCTCCTGATGATCAGGCCGTCACGCACGTCGAAGCTCTCCGAGATGGGCAGATCGGGCACGCCGTCGAGCCTGCGGATGTATTCGAGCACCACGCTGTCGGGGCCCGCGGTGATCTGCGTCGAGATGTAACGCAGCGAAGGCAGCCGATCGAACGAATCCTGCCACCACGCGCGCATCGCGGCCTTGCCCCGCAGCTCGCCGCCGGTCTCGGGATGGCGCTCGCGGATCTTCGGCGAGGTGTGGGTCGCGTCGTCGTTGTAGAGCGAGAGCAGCGCGTCGAGGTCGCGCGCCTCGAACGCGGCGAGCCAAGCCTCCGCGATCGGTCTCGTCTGGTGCCTCTGGTGATCGAAGTGCGTGTGGATGCCATCCGCGAACCGCGAGCCGCGGAGCTCGCCGCAGATCTGGAGCGAATAGGCCGCGTAGTACTCGCTGCGCCCGAGCTCCTGCGCACCGCGATGTGGACCGAGGTCGCGCCAGGCCTCGAGCTCCGGCATCGACGCCCACTCGATCAGCGCGACGCGCTCGCCATCCTCGGCCGTGAAGTCCTTACTCGAGACGAAGCCCGGTTGCGCGATCGCGAGGTGGTGCATCGCCTCCGCATGCGGGCCGTACTTCTCGGCGACTCCAGATCGCAGCCGCGACCGGAACACGATCACGTGTTTCATGGCCGCGAGTGTAAACGCTCAGAGCGGATTCCAGGTCGAGCACGCGCCGAGAGCGCCACTGCGCGACGAGGTCGACACCGGGCTGACCCAGCTCGACCCGTTGCACTGATACCAGGTGCCCGACGAGGCCGACTGCACGCACGTGCGCGCGGGCACCGGATAGCCGAGGGTCGCCGAATCGCAGTAGCCGTAGGCGACGGCGCAATTCGCACCCGAATCGATGTCGTTCCAGTCGCCGTTCTCGCACTGGTACCAGAGCCCGTCACTCGCCGCCTGGACGCACGTGCCGGTGTCGACGTCGCGACCGAGCGTCGCCGAGGAGCATGCAGCGCCGCTCGTGGTCGTGGTCGTCGTGGTCCCACCCGAGGTCCCCTCGGTCGTGGTGCCGGCGGGAGGCGGTGGCTCGCTTGCGGTCGAGCAGATGCCGAGCGGCGTCGACGCCGCGACCTCGGTGACCGTGACCTCGAAGTGATCGCTCCAGCCCGCGCTCGAGCTGTTGTAGAGGACCTTCGCGGCCGCCGGCGAGACATCGAGGATCGGCGAGTGCGCCGCGGTCTCGACGCAGACATCCGGACCGTAGTCCATCGCATCGAGGACGACGCACTTGCCGTTCGCTTGCACCATCAAGTGCGAGCCGCACCCGTAGCGCTGGCGCGACGCGGCGTACCAGCCGGTGCCGTTCGCCTTGCCACCACACGACATGCTCTGCATATCGCCGGGCCCACCGAAGGTGGTCAGCACGTAGGTGTCGTCGCTCGGGATCGAGGACGATGCCTGGCCGTGACAGCCCGAAAGGTGATTCGTGTACGTGACACTGGCGCCTTCGGTCGCGTTCGTATCCTCGGTCAGGATCGTCACGTTATCCGTGCAGGCGGTTGCCAGCGACACGAGGGAAACGAGGGAAACGATTCGAGTTGCGATGCGCACTGCGCGAATTGATTTGCAGCGAGCGTGCCGCGCTCGAATCGCACCTGGCGTGCAAGGGCGTGCACGACTCGATCACGCGCGCGCGTGATCGCGGTGAGCCTGCCGACGAAAGTTGCAGCCGTGGCTAGCGGCAACCCCAGTTGCCAGGGACTCGATCCTCAGGGACAAGCACTCGCAAGTGCTGCGGGGGCCGCGACGATCGCTTTGCCGTCGCGCAGGAAGGTCTGCAGGAAGCATCCGTATTGATACTTCACGGCGTCGAGCTGGCGGTGGATGTAGTGCGCGTCGAGGATGCCGTCGTCGTGATACTGGACGACGACCGCGGTGGTGGGGGTGCGATCGCCGACCACGGGATACGACACGAGCCCGTCGAGGTGATCGACGGCGAGCGAGGTCTGCGTGCTGGGCCATACGAGGTCACCGGCTTCGCGGTTGCCGTATGCGAGCGCGACCGCATCGAAGTCGTCGTTGGGGAAGAACTTGTCGTCCATGCCGATCGGCTCGTAGATGTTGCGCGGCTGCGTCCCCGGCAGCGGGCGGCGCACGAGGCGCGCCATCGAGTTGATCGGATCCGCGATCTCCCAGCCGTGTTCGATCAAGCCGAGCGTCGGATGCACGAACGAGATCGTGGTGGGATCGACGCCGAGGATCGCGCTCAACAGGCCGCGTGCGCCGGGCACGATCGCGGTCTCGAGGATCATCAGGTTCCAGAAACCGCCTGCGCCGAACGGCGTGATCGCGCCGAACCGCGGCTCGACCGCGGCGATCATGTTCGTGTACATGCCGCCCATCGAGTGACCACCGGCGACGAGCTTGGTCGCATCGAAGTGATGGGTGGTCTGCGCGGCGCCACCACAACTCGCGAGCGTCGCCGCTGGAAGCTGCAGCTCGACGAGCGCATCGAGCAGCAAGCGCTGTTCGATGACGCCTTGCTGGAACGTGAACGGGAAGGCCGAGAGGTTGTTGAAGTTGAGGTAGGCGTACTCGCTCGCATTCGCGAGCCGCTCCGGGTTCAAGGGCATCGCCGCTGCGACCGCCGCGATGCCGCGACGTGCGACGACCGCGCCGGGACCTTCACCGACGAGCGGTGGCCCATCCGCGGTCGCGCTCGGGCCATCGTCGACGAGGTCGTACGAGGCACCGCCGGAGCCGTGGAAGAACTGCCACAGCGGCCAGCCATTCGCGGGCATCGGACCGTTGGGGATCGTGAGCGTGATCGGCACCGTCAGCATGCCCTGCACGATCGGCGTACCGGCCGCGTCGTACTCGAAGATGCCGTCGTGGTCGAACGGCGCGGTGCCGGTCTGGAACTGCGGCAAGGTCGCGGTCGCGAGCAGCTCGCAGTAGCCGGTGTGTGCTGCACCGTCGGTCGGATCGACGTGGACGTTGTCGATCGTCACGTGGTACGCGGCGCGCACGGCCTCGGACCGCGCCTGGAGCACGCTGACCTGGTCGCTCGTGGTGAACACCGTCGCGACCAGCACGTCGGCCTTCGCGACGCCGATCATCTCGAGCGCGGGCCACAGCGGTGCGTACAGCGCGGTCGCGGCGGCATGCGATGACGTACCCGCGACGAGCTCGGCGAACTGCTGCGGCACCTCGGTGCCCGGCGCGAAGGTCTTCGAGATCACGAACGCGTAGCGGGTGCTCGCGCGCAGCACGAGGCCGGGATAGGGCGCGAGGGCGACGAGGCCCGTGCCGGTGTAGGCGTCTTCGACGAGCGTTTGCGCGACGACCGGATACTTCGAGCCGAGCTCGGGCGAGCCCGGATCGATATCGACGATCGTCGCATCGGGCGTGGTGTCCGCGAGCGCGTGCTCGGGCGCGGTGTCGGTGAACTTCACGTATGCGATCGGCATCACGGGATAGCCCGCCCGGCGCTTCGCACCGGCGAGCAGGTCGGTGACGACGGGCTTGGCGAACGTGTTCGGAAAGCCCGTGAAATCGACGCTGCCGTCGGCCGCGAGGCGCAAGTCCGACGGGTAGGGCAGGTTCCAGTACGTGTCGCTCGTCGCGAGCGTGCTCTCGAGGTCGAACGCGATCGTGTGGGTCTGCGGCGCGGGGTCGCTGCCACAGGCGACGATCGAGCTGAGGACGACCACGGTGCGCGCCAGGTTCATGCGACCTGGTACCGCGGCGGCGCCGTTCGCTCGATGAATAGAATCGGACTGCGCGGAAGGTGCTCTTCCTCGGCCGGGCTGCGCGACACGGCCTACCCGCGCTGGAACCGACGACGAGTCAGTCGCTGCGACGCTGCCACGGCGCCTGTCTGAGGCGGCACGACGCGTATCGCGAACGAGACAATCTCGGGTAGGGTGCGCGCATGCCCGTCGACTTTCCGCAACGTCAGCTCGCCCCTCTCCAAGAGCTCGCTTCGCGCTTGTTCGAGAGCCGTAAGACGGGCTTGCCGCTCGACCAACTCGCGCGCGATCTGATGCGCGGGTTCTTCGATGTCTGCACGTACGCTGGCCTCGACAACGTGCTCGACGCTCTCGCAGCGACCGAGCGCACGTCGCTCGAAGACCGCGAGCCGCTGTTCGCCGCGCTGGTCGCACAGCTGGTCGCGATCGATCTCGATGGTGGCGGTCCGCGCAATGCGAAGCCGTCTCAGATGGCGACCGCCGTGGCCAAGGGGCTCGACCTCAACGTGATCGAGGTTGCCGATGACACGCTGTCGCTCGGCGATGACGTGCGCAGCGCGATGACCAAGGCGATCGACGACGTGATCAAGACCGAGCTCGCGATTCCCGCGGTGCGCGAAGCGATCATCAACGAAGCGCGCACCCGCTGTGACGAGAGCTTCTCGAGCACGTTCAACAAGATCACGGCCCAGCTCGACGATCGCGGCACCCAGCTCCTCAAGCAACCGAAGGTGCCGATCGAGGCGTCGCACGCCGTGCAACGCGCGCTGACCGAGGCGCGTACCGCCGTGATCGCGCGGGTCGCGGCGACCGTGATCGAACGCGTCGTCGCGGTGCTGCCGCCCGAGGCCGCGGCACGCATCGACCAACCGATCACCACCCGGTCGACGCCGCGCGAGGTCGCGATCAAGCGCGCGATCGATCCGCGCGTGGGCATGGTCCAGGCCAAGGTCGTCCAGTCGCTCACCGATAGCGTGACCGAGCTCGCGCGCCTCGGCTGGCATGCGCCGGAGCAGACCGTGATTCCATACGGTGCGAGCAAGACATTCGAGATTGGCGACGTGATCGAGCACGTGAAGTTCGGCCGCGGCACGGTCAAATCGCGGCTCGCGTCACGCATCGATGTCGAGTTCGCCGATGCCGTGGTCACGCTCGTCCATGTTCCGCCGGGTGGGCCCATCAAGACCACCCCGCCGCCGCCGCGCCGGACCGCGCCCGCGCGCCCGGCCGACGAAGAAGTCTAGATCTCGCGCTTCAACGCCGCGGCGAGGTCGCCGGCCGCGGCAACGTCGACGTGCGCGAGCCCGAGCCAGCCCGCGAAGGTGCGGAGCTCGGCAGCGAGCGCGTTGGCGACCGCGGGCTTCTTGACGCTCTGTTTCTCGTAGTGCGCCGCCTGCACGAGCAGCGTGCCCGATTTGCGATCACTCTTGAGATCACAGCGCGCGACGAGCTGATCGCCGAGCAAGAACGGGAGCACGTAGTAGCCGTGCACGCGCTTGGGCGCGGGCGTGTAGATCTCGAGCCGGACCTTCATCCCGAACATTCGCTCGGTCCGGTCGCGCATCCAGATCAGGTTGTCGAACGGGGAGAGCAGGGCGCCGCGCGCTGGATCGATCGTGCCGGCCCTCGCGTCGCGATGGCGATAGGCGGGCTTCGCCCAACCCTCGACGGTGGTCGCGATCAAGACGCCGCTCTCGACGAGCTCCGCGATCGCGGCTCGCGCCGGCACGACCGCGAGCCGATAGTAGTCGCGCAGATCCGCTTCGCTACCGATCGCCATCGCGCGGGCGGAGCGCTCGATCAAGGCGCGGTGCGCTTCGTCGCGCGTCGGCGTCTTCGCCGCGATGATCTCCGCGGGCAGCACGCGCTCCGGCAGATCGTAGAGCCGCTCGAACGTGCGCCGCTTCGCGCTCGTGACCTGGCCGCTCCAGAACAAGAACTCGATCGCGGTCTTGGTGTCGGACCACGACCACCAGCCACCCTTGGTCTTCTTCTTCTTCGCCTCGGCGACCTCGATCTCGCTCGCTGCGATCGGCCCCTGGTCGCGGACGACCGCGAGCACGTCGGCGACGAACGCCTCGCGCGTCTTCGCGATCGTGCGCATCCGGCCCCACGCTTCCTTCGCCGCATCCTCCATCCGAAACCGCAGCAGCGGCTGGACCGCGACCGGCAGCAGCGAGGCCTCGTGGCCCCAGTACTCGAACAGCGAGCGCGGCGCTTCCCATGCCAGCGCGTCGAGGGCGGTACGATCGTACGCACCGAGCCGGCTGAACGCCGGGAGGTAGTGGGAGCGCGTGAGCACGTTGACCGAATCGAGCTGGATCACGCCGAGCCGCTCGGCGAGCGCGCGGAGCTGGGCCCGCGTGACCTTCGCCGGGCGCGCTGCGAAGCCTTGAGCGGTGAGGGCGAGCGCGCGTGCCTCGGCCGCCGAGGTCACTGCAACGTCGCTCGCGTCACGACGTGAACATCGCGCTGCGGGTATGGAATCACGATCTTCTCGCGCTTGAACGCGCGCGCGATCGCGAACCGCAACTTCGAGGCGACGATCAGCTCGTCGCGCGCCTCGGGGATCCAGGCGAGCAGCGCGAGCTCCATCGCCGAATCGCCGAAGTTCTGGTGGCGGACTTCGAACTTCGGCTCGTCGAGTACGAGCGGCTCGTCGTGCGCGACCTGCTCGAGCACGCGCACCACGTGATCGAGATCGCTGTCGTACGAGATGCCGAGCTTGATCCAGATCCGGCGCGCGTTCGTCGGCACGCTGTGGTTGACGACCAGCGCGGTGACCAGGCTCGCGTTCGGCACGATCATCGTGACGCCCTCGCGCGAGATCACGTGCGTGGCGCGCAGCCCGATGTCCTCGACCGTGCCGAGCACGCCGCCGACATCGATGAAATCGCCCTTCTTGACCGGTCGCTCGAGCAGCAACAACAGGCCCGAGATGAAGTTCTCGGCGAGCTTCTGGAGCCCGAAGCCGATGCCGACCAGCAGCACCGCCCCACCCGCCATCAGCGCGCTGGTGTTGACGCCGATCGTCCCGAGCGCCATCAGGACGGCGATCAGCATGATCACGTAGCGCGTGATCTTGATGGTCGTGTAGCGCATGCCCTTATCTAAGCCGCGAGCCGCGAGCAGGCGCTCCAGGCTCCGGCCGACGAGCGCCGTCACGATCCGCGCGACGAGCAGGATCGTGGATGCGGTGAGCAGGGTCAGCGGGGTGACGGGAGTGCCCGAGAGGACGACCAGCGTGGTCCGCAGGTACTGCAGGATCGTATCGAGCACGAGGTGACCCTACTGTGATAGATCGCGACGATGCAACGAACGATCACGGGCCTCCTGGGCCTGCTCTCGGTGCTCGGGTTGGCCGCGACCGCGTCGGCCGCGCCGAGTAAGGGCCTCACGATCCAGGACATGCTGGCGATGCAGCGAGTCGGCGACCCGGTGGTCAGTCCCGACGGGAAGCGTGTCGCTTTCACCTTGCGAGATACCGATTACGACGCCAACCGGGGTCGGTTCGATATCTACGTCGTGCCGGTCGATGGCTCGAGCGCGCCGGTCCGCCTGACCTCGCACCCGGAGAACGACACCGACCCGGCATGGTCGCCAGATGGCAGGTGGATCTACTTCCTGTCGTCGCGCTCGGGCTCGAGTCAGGTCTGGCGCATCGCGCCCAGCGGGGGGGAAGCCGAGCCGGTGACCAAGCTGCCGGTCGATCTGAACGGCTTCCAGATTTTCCCGGATGGCAACCACCTCGCGCTGACCGCGGACGTCTACCCGGATGCCAAGACGCTCGCCGAGACCGTCAAGCGCGACGAAGACAAGGCCAAGTCCAAGGTCAAGGCGAAGGTCTACACCGAGCTGTTCTTCCGCCACTGGGATACGTGGGAGGACGGCAAGTTCTCGCACCTGTTCGTGTGGGACCCGGCCAAGGCCGACGATGCGCGCGATCTCACGCCGGGGCTCGCGACCGATACGCCGGTCAAGCCGTTCGATGGCATGGAGGACGTCTCGATCGCGCCCGATGGCAAGTCGCTCGTCTACCTCGCGCGCGTCGGGGGTCGCGAGCAAGCGTGGACCACGAACACCGACGTGTTCCTCGTCGCGACGGATGGTCGTTCCAAGCCGGTCGATCTCACGATCGCGAACAAGGCCTACGATTTTTCGCCGACGTTCTCGCCGGATGGCAAGTCGCTCGCGATCGGCATGATGGTCCGCCCGGGCTACGAGGCGGATCGCACGCGCCTCGCGGTCATCGACATGGCGACCAAGAAGGTCCGCGTCGTCACCGAAGCGTGGGACGCCTCGGTCGGTGGCTTGGAGTGGGCCAAGGACGGCAAGACGATCTACACGACGAGCGATCACGTCGGTAACCACGCGCTGTTCGCGATCGATGTCGCGACGGGTAGCGCGAAGCTCCTCGCCGACAAGGGCCTCGCTGGTGGGCCACAACTCGCGGGCGATCGGATCGTGTACTCGCGCAACATGCTCGATCAACCGACCGAGCTGTTCACGATCAAGCTCGACGGCAGCGACGTCAAGCAGATCACCCACTTCAACGATGCGCGGGTCAAGGCGATCGCGTGGGGCGCGTACGAGCAGTTCTCGTTCAAGGGCGCTCACGGCGACACCGTCTACGGCTACGCGATGAAGCCGGCAAACTTCATCGCGGGCCAGAAGTATCCGGTCGCGTTCCTCATCCACGGCGGTCCGCAGGGCAGCTTCGGCAACGACTTTCACTACCGCTGGAACGCCGAGGTGTTCGCGGGCCATGGCTACGGCGCGGTGTTCATCGATTTCCACGGCTCGACTGGCTATGGCCAGAAGTTCGTCGACGCGATCAACGGCGACTGGGGTGGCGCTCCCTACGAGGACCTCATGAAGGGCCTCGATGCCGCGATCGCGAAGTACCCGTGGCTCGACGGCAAGAATGCGGTCGCGCTCGGCGCTTCGTACGGCGGCTTCATGATCAACTGGATCAACGGCAACACGGATCGCTTCAAGGCGCTGGTCTGCCACGACGGCAACAACGACGAGCGTAGCGCGTACCTCGCGACCGAAGAGCTGTGGTTCCCGGAGTGGGAGCACGGCGGCACCCCGTGGGACAAGCCCGCGGGCTACGCGAAGGACGAGCCGTTCGACCTGATCAAGAACTGGAAGACCCCCACCCTGGTCGTCCATGGCGGCCAGGACTTCCGGGTTGTCGAGACCGAGGGCATGGCGACCTTCACCGCGCTCCAGCGCAAGGGCGTCCCGAGCCGATTCTTGTACTTCCCGGACGAGAATCACTGGGTGCTCAAACCCCAGAACTCCAAGCTGTGGCACGACGAGGTGCTCTCCTGGATCGATCGCTACACGAAGAAGCGCTGAGAGGGCATAGTGCGGTCCAACGCCCGTGGCTGACTCTCTCGACACGTTGCTCGACGATGGCGTGATCGACGAGGTGCTCGGCCGGATCAAGAGCGGCAAGGAAGCGACCATCTCGATGGTCCGCCGCGGCGATCTCATCCTCGCGGCCAAGGTCTACAAGGACCGCGACACGCGCAGCTTCAAGAACAACGTCCAGTACAAAGAGGGCCGCAAGGTTCGCAACACGCGGACCCAGCGCGCGATGGATAGCGGCGGCAAGTTCGGTCGAAATTCCGCCGAGCAAGCCTGGAAGTCGGCCGAGGCCGACGCGCTGTACCGGCTCGTCGATACCGGTGTGCGCACGCCCCAGCCAGTGATGTTCTACGAGGGCGTACTCCTCATGACGCTCGTGCTCGACGCCGAGGGCAGGCCGGCGCCTCGGCTCGAGGAGATCACGCTCGAGCGCGAGGCCGTGATGGGCGTGTATTGCGATCTCGTCGCACAGCTGATCGCCTTGCTCTGCTGCGATCTCGTCCACGGCGATCTGTCGCCCTACAACGTGCTGCTCGCGGTCGACGGGCCGACGATCATCGATTTTCCGCAGGTCATCTCGGCCGCGCACAACACCCGCGCGGAGTTCTACTTCCTGCGCGACTTCACGAACCTCCACTCGCACCTCGCGACGATGGATCCCGGGCTCGCGGTACATCGCGTCGAC